>CAZTUV010000019.1:0-18976 GCA_964616595.1 uncultured Alistipes sp. | reverse complement strand
GTTTGAGGGGCGTGTGTCGAAGGACGTATGGGTTCAAGTCCCATTACTCGCACCATAGCGATTTAATCGCATATCTGGACAGGTGGCTGAGCTGGTCTAAGGCGCACGACTGGAACTCGTGTATACGTTAATAGCGTATCGAGGGTTCGAATCCCTCCCTGTCCGCTTTTTTTATGACCGCTGTATATTGCGTTTTTCGCAGTGTACAGCGGTTTTCTTTATGTTTTGGAATAACCGGAAACAAGAATTTTATCGCAAAAGAATAAGATTTTTATCTTTAAATTTTATGATTTATACTAAAATATGACACGAAATATGACACGGATTATCCCTTGTTTTCTTGTATTACAGGGGATTTTTTATTTTTTCGTCAATGTTCGCTATATGGTCTAAAATCTGTTCAAGGGTGTTCTTTTCAGGATTGGACGGTTTAGTATAAGACTTTGAAAATCCGTTCAGTCCGGCATTTTTTATAATGGTCGGATAGTCCTTATAGGCATAATCCAAATCAACATCACCTGAAATACCGTCAATGCGACCTGTCCAAGAGTACTGCCACAATCCATAGTCGCCAGAATAGTCGGTCTGCTCTACGCCGACGTGCGACAGAAAAGTATCATATTTTTCTTTAATATCGCTGATATTGCTTTCAAACGCTGACTTGAAACTGTAAATTGCTGTATAATAGCCGTTCTTTTCAAGTTCAGAACAGAAAGCCTCGCACAGTTCTGAAGCGTTTGCAAGGCTCGCTTGTTCTTCTATGTCAAAGGCTACAGGATATTCAAACGACTTTCCGGCAAGCGTTCTGAGGCAAACCGAAGCCTCCTGTTTTGCCTCATCAGCGGTTGTAGCGTAAGTATACCAGTAAGCACCGACAGGGATATTCAGCCGTTTACATTCGCTGTAGTTGCGTTCAAACTGTTTGTCAACCTGACTGCTTTCCTTACCGTAACCTGCACGGAGAATCGCAAAATCAACCTTTCCTGAAGATTTTACTTTGTTCCAGTCGATTACGCCCTGATGTTCCGACACGTCAATGCCTCTTGCAACAGCCTTTTGTGCAGTTGATATAACAGATTTTTGAATACCATAATATTGATAAAAATCGTCTGTTACGGAATAAGCAGAAGTTACTGTCTCATCACCACGCCAATAATTGGACTCTCTAACGTCAACGTGTGTGGCGGTGTATGTACCGTCAATGTTTGCAATACCGCCGAAACCAACGTCCTGAGCTACACAGGAAACTTTCTTTGATGAGATAATTTGTCTGGATTGGTCATAACATATGATGTCAGCAGCGTAACCCTTTGTGTGGTAGTCATTCACAGAACCACCGATATTTACGCTATGTGTTGGACAGCGATAACCTGAATTTATGATTATCGCTGAACAGTCAAGAGTCTTGAACAACCTTTCAAGTTTTTCCGGAAGTTCAGGATTAATAACTGTGTCGTGAGTTCCGCCACATTTACAGCGAAACTCCGACACGTTAAAGTGTGGAGTAAGCTGCGTGATATCAGTTGATTTGAAAGTCTTAATCATAATTCCTCATCCTTGTTGATAAGAATTTTTGCATTGTCAAATTTTTTATAAGCATCAAGATAAAGCTCGTCTTTATCACCATTGTAGGTGAGTTCATAATACATACCATCAGGTAACGTGGTGCTAATCAAGGCCTTCCAGTTTTGAAGTACTTTAACGGACCAAACAACATAGATGTCATCGATAGTCACATTAAAATCATCAGTTATATCCATGTGTTTCATAACCCAGTTAAGAACTTCTTTTCTCATTCTTTCAATCATTATCGAATCCCTCCCTTAACTCAATATCTTCGATGTTAGCACGTTCATCTAACGCTTTCATATATCCTTCCATATATATAAGCTGTTTCAAAAAGAGTTCATAGGAGCATTTCGGCTGGAAAGCTAATGTTCCGGCTTTGTATTTTTCCAACATAGCCTTTAAGCCTGTGTATCTGATTTTTAGCTGAAAATATTCAGCCTGAAAGCGTTCTTTGAAATCATCGCTGTTCATTAATGAAATCGTGTCCTGTAAATTATTCATGAATTAAATCTCCTTTATAATATTTTTTCATTCCTCCGGCAGGCCTGCCACACTGGTGAGCAGTGACAGCACACCGGCAAGCAGTGAAGTGCTTCCGACAGCAAGCCAGTTCACGTCACCCATAACGGCAGACGTTCCAATTGTGGCAACTGCTGTCTGTGCGACGGTTTTCACAGCACGTACAGTGGCTAATTTAAGCCATTTTTCCCAGTCTCTCATGAATTATTCTCCTTTTCTGTAGGCAGTTCCATGAAGGCAGTGTGCAGTTGTGTCATAACACCGTTACCACCCAGTCCGTGATACTGCTGATACATATTCTCAAAGTTTTCCTTTGCGAAAATCGGTGCGTAACCAAGCTCCATGTACTTGTTGTAGTTGTGGAGCATTCGGTCACGGAGTAGAGCCTGTACACCGAGTTCAACGGCTTTCTGGCGGGTTTCCTGTTTTTTTAGACGGGTAAGCGTAGCTTTTGTGCCTATACCAAGTATCCCAGATGCCGACAATACCGAAATTATGATTGTTATTATGTCTTGCATTTTTTCACCTCATGGAAAAATTGTTATGCTTTTGATTAGCGGATGGGAGTTATTTGAGCACCCCACCCAGGCAAGATAGTACATACCCGAGTCTACATTTTCGCATGGTGTAAGAGTTGTAACGTAGTCTGCACTGTAAATCCACTGCAATGACAAATCAATGTATTTTCCGTCGGTTGTTGCAGATGTGAGAATATCTGTTGGGCTACTGCTGTCTGATTGTACAAGTCGCATAGTACCTGCTTCGGTGCTTCCGGACAGAAAACGCATTGCAACCTGTGTTGATGATGCTACTGAAACTGGCAGATTACAGCATGTCCAGATTTGTGAGTCCCAGCCAAATACAGAGGTTCCATAGTTCAGTGCATAGTCGTTATCAGAACTGCAAAAATCAGCGTGTGTTGCTGTAAAATCTGCTAAGCTATACACTGTATCATTGTACATCAGGTGAATGTTCTCTTGATTCTGGCTGTCATAAAGAATTGTTTTGTCTGTATGTACTCCAGACGGTATCTGAAGGGCTTTCGGAACAAGCGTATTCAGTTTTTCAGTGGTGGTTGCCTGTACCCCCATAGCTGTAAGATTTTCTGCCAAGGCATCACGCTGTCTGCTGAGTTCTGCTAAATATTCGGCAATAGTGGGCATTATTCGGTCACCTCCACAATGTTGGCAAGCACGGTCTTTATATTGCCAAGTTCAGCTTTAATATCTGAAATTTCTTTTTCAAGACTCTCAATCTTTGCAGATAAATCAGGAACCATTAGACCAACAGGGGAATTCGTCAGAGCGTTATTCTCAACGTCCGCAATACGTGGAATGATGGCAAATGTCCTTTTTTGACCTGTCGGTACATAATAAGTTTCACAGGCATTTGGATATTCGGCACGTCCGACAGGGTTGAAGTTTCCCCACCGTGCGTCCTGATTGGTGAGTTCGGCAAGCTGTTCCTCAATTGTTTCAATTTCAGCTGATGCACTTCCGGTGTCGCCTTTATCTCCCTTTTCACCTTTTAGCGAGTCAAGAAAATCCGTTTCTGTTCCGGAATTTCCCTGTGCAAGCCACACGTCATACGCAGATTTGCCCTCTGCTCCCGTATCACCTTTAGAACCTTTTGCACCAGTATCACCCGTGTCACCTTTTTCACCCTGAATACCCTGCAAACCAGTGTCGCCCTTTTCTCCTTTCAGAGAGTTCAGGAAGTCGGTTTCAGTTCCAGAGTTTCCGACAGACAACCATACTTCATAAGCAGTTTTGCCGGTATCTCCGGTGTCGCCCTTTGTCCCTTGTAAACCTCGTTCACCAGTATCCCCCTTGTCGCCTTTGAGAGATGCAAGCCATTCTGTTTGTGTACCCTCAAAACCGTTTTCTGTTGCGATTTCATAGGCTGAAAGACCGTTTTCACCATCTTTGCCGTTCTGTAATGACGCTGCTTTTTCGTCAAGTTTCTGCAAAAGCTGTGCGTACAGGTCGGGAGTAGGAGGAACTTCGTCAGTACCGTCGTCCACAAAACCCGACGGTCTGATGTTAAGAGTTACAGGAACAGTTGTTGCACGCAGACCGTTTATATTGTCTGCATCATAGCCGAAAACTGACATTTTGACCGCTCCTGCATGGAGTTCTGACGGTAAAAGACAAGACGTTCCGTCTGTACCAAGCACACGGTTATAAGTTTCATCACACTGTGTGAACTGCACAACTTTGTGGAATTTCTTCCAGTCACCGTCAAAGATAAATTTCAGGCTAACAAAAGAAATCTGCTGGTCTGCGATAACTTCACGTTCCAAAATTTCAATTTTCTGTTGTTTTACAAGAAATTTCCACATTATTCCCTCACCTCGTTCCAGATTTGAGTGTGCCAGTCATACTCCAGATAACCGTCAGTACACTGGATTTTTTCAAGACCAGAGCGGTTTCCGGTTTCTCCCGCCCAGGTTTCACTCTTTTCAATCGCATTCCACTCATTAATTGTGCCGTTATATGTCGCAGAAAGGAAGTTCACACAGCCTAAAAAAGCGTTGTCAGAAATTTTTGTGACATTTTGGGCAATTTCCATATACACCAGAGCATCATCATTAGCAAACATTCTTTCGCCTACAACAGCACCGCCATAGTAAACCACTGAAACGTTTGTTTCTTCACAGACAGATGCTCCCACAGTCGCAACGCTTTCAGGAACAGTCAGTACGCCTGGAAATATCGCCCCAAAGAAAAGTTTATCGGTCAATGATGTAACGCCATCTTCAATTGTTATATGTTTCACTGATTTATCACAATAAAATGGTGAATTTCCATGTACAGTATCTTCACCGAATGTCCATATATCACCGTTTCCGGTTATAATTACCTTTCCGTCCTTACGGAGAGAATAATGCACGTCATCGCCGATTCTTCCAGTTTCTATAACGATATTACTCAAATCTTCAACTTGTGGCTGTAATTCAGCAAGTTTTACCTTTAATTCTGCAATTTCCTGTAACATTTCCGTAACTTTGCACTTTCCTAAAATACATTTACAATAACCACAGAAGCTCTCGTCAGAACGGTAGTCAAACCAGTCCGCCTCGGTGATGCAGTCTGCATTTGGGTTTAGTCGAACAGCATAAAGCAATAAATTTGTACGTGTTTCACTTGTTGGAATTTCAGGTAAAACAGGATTTTCAGCAGGTTGTCCAGGCACAACATCAAGCCAGACGTTCCGTACATCATCAGACGTGTCACAAGCTATTATAATTGATACATATCTTGGAAATGTAGTGTCTTGCCAGCCTGCAAAGTCCATTAAATATGACTCGTCGTTGACAAAATAGTGTCCGTTTATCCAAACCTTACCTGTTCCGATAATAACCTGTCTGCCTTCACCTGTTGAGGTCAGGCTGAAATTATCGCCGTAGGTGTCTAAAATTCCGTTGCAGATGATGCTTGAAAGGTACGTCGTGAAGTCCTCAGCTGTGTACGTTCTGTCAAGATTTTTAGCGTCAAAAAAACCGCTGTGAAATGCCATAAAATCACTCTCCTTTAAATGTCGGCGTTAGTGAATATCCGTTCTGGTCAAAGCTTTCAATCATTCCAACAAGCTGAATTTTAGGCTGTATCAAACCAAAACGTTCATGTTGTACTGTCACATAGTCACCTAAAAAATAGTCTCTGTTATATTTGAACTGTTGGTCGTTTACGGCTATTGTACTTTCACTTTTTTCTGTTATTTGCACAAGTTTTTCTTTACCACGCTCACACAACATATTCAGATATTCATCTTTTGGAATTTCTGTTGTTTCGTTGTCTTCCTGTTTTTCGTCTGATAAGTCTTTCGCATCGACGTATATTTCATATCTGTCAAATAATGACGGCATTTTTTCAGTGCTGTGAAATATCGTATTTTTACGTTCCGCCCCTTCGCCAGAACCAAAAATATACGCAAAATTACTATATTTTGAGCAGTCAAGTGAATAGTCAAATGATAACAGGTTGTTGTAAGTATCAGAAAAAATTATATGCGGATTTTCGTTCTGCAAAATACTTCTGTCCGTACCCTGCGAAAGTTCAAAAACAAGTGAATATTCATCATCTGTGGATTTTTCAAGTCGGATATTAGCCGTGCCACCGACAATTTCACACATTTTATAGACCCACTCCATGAGATTCTCATAGCTGACCTGCAACTGTGTAGTTGTCTGCCAGCACGCACCTGAAGATTTGCCGATTTCCAGCCCTGGAATACGCCTGTATGTAGCATGCCAGATGCAATTCATATTTATTGTATTTTGTACTATATCATCATAAGTTGTTTCTTTTGTATAATATTGTGTCGGATAAATAATTCTTCTTTCAAGCAGACACATGAGGAAACGTCCTGAAATCGTCAGATAATCGCCCTTCTCGGCATCTGTGGAAAGCTGTATTTTTTCGATTATGCCATAGTTTTGTTTATCATCATTTCGCCCAACAATTCGTCCTTTCCGGAAGATACCGAGATTTTCGGGAGTTGCCGAAATATAGACCTCAAACGTACCACAGGAGTAGTATTCAACGTCCCACAAAAGTGACGAAAAACTATCGCAGATTGCAACAAGTTCAACATTAAGTTTAGGCCCAGGAGTTACAGACATTTCATAGATTTCAATATACATTTTCACACTCCTAAGTAAGCATTGGTGTGTATAATTTTTGCAGAAAACCCGTCAGGAGCTTCCAGACGGAAACGGTTAGTCCCCTGATGCATCATTAGCCACGTTGAACCGTAGACAAACCAATTTATAACGTTTTCGCTGTACCCTCCGCCACGATTCAAAGAGATAGTCTTGTTGCCTGTACCTGTAGTGATTGTTATTACATCATTAGGCTGAATATCACCTTTAATCTGCAAATATTCGCCAGTGCCGACATTATAAATTGTGACAGTCTGTGCCGCACAACTTGCTGTTATTTCAATAGTAAAACCTATTTTGTCGCCGTCATTTTCTACGGTCATAATACCGTTCTCGCTGTAAACACCCAATGGAAAAGGCTCGTCACTCTCCGGAAAAGGAAAGTGAAAAGCCCCCATAATTTTCCCATAGTAAGCGATTGTCTGATTACAGTCGTACCAGTAAATATCCGGACAGATAATTGAAATCTGCCCGTTTGTGAACGTTTCAAAATTATTGACCTCGCACGTCTCAACATATCCGTAAGTATACACATCAATGTTTGCGGTTTTATAAAAAACCTTGATATATCTGGATGGTTCGACTACTTTATATAGCAGGTGACGACGTTTTTCAATGTCAGTACCACGCATTTCAAACTGTATTACAAGGTTTCGTTTTTCAATAAATGCGTTGTTAAGATAGCTTCCGTCCGTGCCTGCATACGTTGATGTGCTGACAGTTCCTGCGGGTGGGCTTAGTCCTTCTATTTTCTTTACCATATAGTCATTTGCACTGCCTGTAAACCCTACTCTCGGACCTCTTCCGCTTTCTAAAACTAATTCAAATTTCAAAAAGTCACACCCCCAGTGCATTTCTTGTTTGTCGGTAAATCTCAAGCCTTGACAGCGATTTTGGGCTATTGTTAGTCTGATTTACCGTACGACTGTTGTCGGTTGAATAGTAGTTGTTTACCGTTCCTGCATTGCCAGTAAACGCTCCTGAAATGCCGTTTAAATTAAGGTTAAAGTCACTGTCAAGCGTTAACTGCATTGCCGTCGCAACGCCTGAAATCGCCTTTTCAACAGTTTTCTGCGAACTCTCAATACCCTTTGCGAGTCCCTGCATAAAGTCAGGCATCCAGCTTTCAAAATCCGTCAGAGGCCCCTCATCAGGTACGGAAAAGTGTAAGAAACTACGTATTTTATCGGCAACGCTCTTGGCGGCATCCGCTACATCTCCAATTTTTGACTTAATACCATTGACAATTCCACTGATTATGTCTTTGCCCCAAGTTCCTGCTTCAGACGCAAGATTCTTAACAAAGTCGACAGAACTATTGAAACCATTGACAATTGTGTCTTCTATATCTGAAATTGTATTTGAAATCGATGATTTAACGCTGTTCCAAGTATTTACAAAAAATTCTTTTATTGAAGTTAATATGTTTGTAAAAAAATCTTTGATGAACTGCCAGCCTGCTATGGTATTATCAAAGAATTCATACATCGTATCCTGAATTTGTTCCCACATTCCAGAACAAAAATCACATATAGAGTTTCCTATATCTACAAAAAGGTCCTTTATTGAAGCTAATATGTCGGCAAAATAATCTTTGATGGACTGCCAGCCCGCTATAGTATTATCAAAATATTCATACATCGTATCCTGAATTTGTTCCCATATTCCAGAACAAAAGTCACAAATAGCGTTCCATATATCTACAAAAAGGTCTTTTATTGAATTCCCAGCTATTACCCACATTTCACAGAATTCTTCTAAATTAGTATCAAAAATATTTAAAATAAGTTCAAATGCAGTACCTACAGTGTCTATTATAGCGTCCCAGATACCGCCGAAAAATTCCTTTATACCAGTCCAGCACTGTTCCCAGTTACCAGTGAAAAGACCAATAAAGAAGTCTACAATTCCAAGTATTACATCAACCGCATCACTGAGAATATCGCTGATATAACTGAAAGTGTTTTCAAAAATCGGTGCAAGATAGTTGCAGAACCAGTCCCATACATATTTTAAAGTTTCGGTGAAGTCCTCAAAATCAAATCCGAGAGCGTTAATACGGTCAACAATTCCACTTGTAAGACGTTCAAAAGTTTCTTTTATTCCGTCCCATATTGCAATTATATTGTTGCGAAAATCTTCATTAGTTTCCCAGAGATGCTTGAACGCCGCTACCAATATTGCAATAACAGCCGCTATTACTACGGCGGGTGCGGAAATTCCCATTATAGCCTTTTTTACAGCTGTGAATCCACCTTTGATTTTTGTCATGATTGCAGGCATTTTGGAAAATACTATCATCATACCACCAATTCCCGTAGTAAGTTTCCCGACTACAATCAGAAGCGGAGCTATTGCCGCTGCAACTAAGGCAATTTTTGCAATCGTTTCTTTCTGTGCAGGTGACAGGGCGTTGAATTTGTCCACGAGTCCCTGAATTTTCGTCACAATATTCCGTATCGCAGGCATAAGAATTTCAGCGAAAGAAATCGCCAGTTCTTCAAGTTGTGATTTCAAAATGGTAAGTTGTCCCTCAAGGTTGTCCTGCATAGTTTCTGCCATACCTTGTGCTGTACCATCGCAGTTATAGATTGCATTGGTGAGTTTTTCATAATCTTCCTCACTTGCATTGACAATAGCAAGCATACCGGAAAGATTCTGTTTACCGAACAGAATGGCCGCATTTTTAAGCTGTTCTGCCTGTGTAAGCCCCTCTTCACTCTGGCTGAGTTCAGCTATAATGTCGTCATATTCACGAAGATTTCCGTCACTGTCAGTAAGTTCAACATTTACCGCACCAAGCGATGAACGCAAGACATTCATAATTTCACCAAGTGATTTCATGTTTCCATATTCGTCAACAAATGCACTCTGACCTGTTCCGACAACTTCAAGTGTACCTTGCTGAGCCTTTGTAAGTGCGTTCTGTGCATCTGTAAGATTATTTTCAGCTTTCTGTAAATCAAGAAGTTTATTCTGTGCCTGATATGAATCTTCACCGTATTTTTCAAGAGCCAAATTATAATTATTCTGTGCCTTTTGCAAATCAAGAGTTTGGTTTTCAACTTTTGCCTGTGCCTTGTCAACTTCTGCCTGGTCAATAATACGTGCGGTTTCGGTTGTCATAAGACCGAGACTTTCCATTGCTGCTTTTTGTGCATCAGTAGGCTTTACAAGATTTACAAGACCATTTTTCAATGAGTTACCGGCTTGTGAGGCCTTGATACCGGAGTTAGCCATAAGTCCGAGAGCAATTGCCAAATCCTCAGCAGAAGCACCCATTGAGCCCGCAACAGGTGCAACATACTGAAAACTTTCGCCGAGCATAGATACATTTGTGTTGGAGTTAGAACTTGCAGCCGCTAAAACATCAGCAAAATGTCCCGCGTCCTGTGCCTGATAGCCCAATGCTGTAAGGGCATCAGTCACAATGTCGGAAGTTGTACCAAGTTCCTCACCGGAGGCGGCGGCAAGGTTCATAATACCTTCAACACCATTCAGCATATCTTCTGTTTTCCAACCTGCCATAGCCATGTAGTTCATGGCTTCGGCGGCTTCACTTGCGGAAAACTTCGTCTTACTGCCCATTTCACGGGCTTTATCACGCAAAGCCTGCAAGTCATCGCCGGTTGCACCGGAAACTGCAGAAACCTGACTCATAGCAGTATCAAACTCTGCTCCTGTCTTAACTGCAAGTGTACCAAGTCCGACTATTCCGGCAGTAACAGGCATCAACGCTTCACCTGCACCACTGATTTTTCCGCCTACTTTCTGCAAACCCTCACCGGCATTTCCGATTTGAACAAGTGCAGTTCTTGAACTTTCTGCCTCACGCTGGAGGTTCTGTAATTCATGTTCCGTGTCGATGATTTCACGCTGTATGGCGTCATACTGTTCCTGAGAGATAGGGTGTCCGAACTCTTCGGAAACTTTTTCAACATCTTTTCTAAGGTCTTTCAGTTTGTCGGAAGTTTCCTTGACCTTATTCTGCAATTTGTCATATTCTTCCTGAGATATTTTACCATTTGAAAGCTGTTCATTGGCTTCTTCGGATTCCTTTTTCAGCTTTTTCAGTTCTTCTGACGTTTCGTTGATTTTCTCTTTTATAGGGTCATATTTGGCTTTCCAATCATCATACTTGTCTTTAGTTTCGGCGGCTTTTTCGCTTATATTTTTGAGAGTTTCAAGACGTTCTTTTGTATCCTTGACCGCCTCGCCCAGCAAACGCTGTTTTTGTGCAAGGAGTTCAGTATTTGTCGGGTCAAGTTTCAGCAGTTTCTCAACGTCTTTTAGTTGAAACTGTGTATTTTTGAGACTATTGTCAACGCCTGAAAGGGATTTCTGAAGATTCGTTGTATCGCCGTTTATTTCAACGGTTATTCCTCTTATTTTCATTTTGTTTGCCATGAACGTTGCCCCCTGTCACTAAAATTTATCGAAATCTTCCTGAGTAGGCTTGTACGGATATTTGAAGTCGTCATTTTCTTTTTCCGTGAACATATCATTCACAAGACCGATGGTCAGCAGGTCGAGTTCTGACATACTCAGACCAAGCTGAACACATCGGAGCAGAAACAACGGCGTTGTCATCGGGCGGTCAAGTGGTCTATGTTTTTTTTAGCAACCGACTGTGTTTCGGTGTTAAGCCCCCATAAATCAAGCAACTGTGGTAAAATCTCATAAATGCTAAACGTGTTGAACTGTTCAAGCCAGTCATCAGGATTGTCGGGAACGTTTTCAGGATCTGCATGATGAGCCATAATGTAAGCGATGTTTTCAAACATTTCAAGGCTCTCGATATTGATTTCAGAACTTTCCTTGTTTTCGGGCTTTACGGACTTCTGCAAGGTGGAAAAGTCCTTGAAAATGTCACGTCCGAACTTCATACGGTAAAGACGTGGCACAGTTGCACTTGCCTTGAATGGTACTTCCATACCGTCCACGACAATATTTATTCTGATTCCCATAAACTCACCTCGTCATGATGCCTTGGCGGTCTTTGCCTGAACAGTTGCAGTAAAGTCAGGCATATAAACCTTGTTGTACCAGCTGTCAAATGTTGTCTTGTCGGTCTGCTCGCAGGAACGTGCCTTGACAAGTCCGTTATTGAGAGCGGTTGCAGTGAGTGAAAGCGTTTCTGTCTTGACTTCCTTGCTGTCCTCTGTGGTGCTTGACTCGGTCGCCGGACGTGATGCGGAACAGCAGTACAGAACGTGTCTGATGTGGTTCTTGTCGCCGTCAAACTCAAAGAGTAACGCAAACTGCTGTAACTCGGCTGTGTTGGTTTCAACGAGAACGCCGTTATTATCAAGCTTTTCGCCGAGAATTTCAGTAGCAAACTCAAGTGTTACAAGGGCAATTTCTAAATCTCCCTCATAGCCTGAATTGTTGTTGATGACGTAATAAACGCTGTTGTCAGCAAAGAAATTTTCAGCCTCGCCGTTTGCATCAATGCTGAGTGATACAGCACCCGGAATACGTACAGGTGTTGCATAAGCAGGAACGCCCTCGTCGTCGAAAGACATAATTTTCGCATAGTGAACTTTGTTCAAGCCGAATTTGACCTTGTTTTTTTCCATAGCAGCCATAAGCTATACCTCCATTTCGTATAGGACTTCATAGAGTTTTTCACTCTCAATCCATACTTCAGTTTTATTGTAAAAAATATGATGATGCTTCAGAATACTCTCAATTTCTGCCTCTGTTTCAGGAGATTTTTCGTTTGTGTACAATTCAATATCAAGTTCCTTGAAACTGTGATACATCAGATTGTCTGCTGAAAAGGTATTTTCACCGGTTGACAGAAAAATTAGGAAAGGTGGGTCAGGACTTTCGCCCTCTGCAAAATGGTGATAAGCAAAGGGCAGTCCTGTTTCAAGCATCATTTCGTTAATTTCTTCATAATTCATGACAGCTCCTTTTTAATCAGTGACTCCAATAAATCTGCTCCGTTTTCTTCAGCTGGTGCAATATGGGGTTTCCCCTCAACACGTCCACCGCCACGTTTTGCATGACCCTTTTCAAGAAGGTGTGCAATCTGATAACGGTCTTTTGAATGTACAGTCATTTCTAAACTGTGGCTGTTTTCCTTTGTTTTCTTGGTTACCCAGCTTTTCCCATAATCTCCTGTACGTTTCGGAGCATTGGCAGAAATTTCTTTTTTGACAGAAGTTGCGGTCTTGCGGACTGCTTTTTTCATTACTGAATCAGTTAATTCTGAGTATCTGTGCAGGCTTTTCATAACTTCGTCTGCAAAATTGTCAACAGATGTCATTTACCCCCACCTTTCTCGCAACGGCTGTAATTTTAATATAGTCCCGACGTACAAAATCCGGAAATACACCAGTAATGTTATAAATCACACCCTGAAATGAAATACAGTTTGTATTGGTTGAGATTTTAAGTGTATCGCTGTTCTGACGGATTATGAACTGTATTGTCTGGATTTCTTTGGTCGTGCCGTTGTCGGAATTTTCGGTTGAAGTCTTCACCGAAACACAAGCCCAGCAGGAGAATAATTCGTCCCACTGAGCTTTATGATTTCCCTTACTGTCAATACGTGTTGTCGGTTCAAGAATGGTGATACGCTGGTTGAGTTTTCCGATTTCCATTAAATAACGCCCTCCCTCTGTGCGAACAGAATAGAACGAAGTGAAAGGGTAAGCTTATGAAAATCCGCTGTATTTCGGTTTTCATATAGGTAGGACACCGTGAACAGCATAGCCGTTCTTGTGGTATCCTCATTACGTTCAAACTTTTCTTCACTCATGCGTCCAACGTCCATACACAGCTTTTTAGCAGTCAGGAGCAAGTCGGAAATCAGCTTGTCATCTTCACAACCGTCAACACGTAAATAATTTTTTGCTTCGCTTAATGATACCACCCTGCCCACCGCCTTTCAGAATCAGGAAAGCTTAAGAATCTGCACTGCTTCGGGAAGCACAAGTTTACCGTCAACACGTTCCTTTGCGACAAATCCAATCATACCGTTTCCGGCGAAAAGTTCGTTAAGCTGTTTGAATGAACGTGAACCTCTGTCGCCGATATTGTAGTACTTGAAATCACCGAATGCAACGGCATTTTCGGGAGCATAAGCAGATGTATAAACCGTATAGCCAAGCACTTTATCGGGTTCGCCCGCCTGATAGGACGGCTGCCACAGATATGCACCGTTGTTGTCCTTGAGTTTGCGGAGTGATGCAAGTGTTTTGTCGTTCATGATAAAGACGGCGTTTTTACGGTACGGACGTTTGAGAGCATAGACAAGGTCTATAACATCATCTGACTTGACTGCACCGCTGAGAGTTCCGGCAAGCTGTCCGCCACCCGTTGCGTTGAAAATACCTGTAGGTTTGCCGGTACCGTCACCATTAAGGAAAGCGTCCTCTTCGGCGTTTGCGAGAGCCTTTCCGAACTGGGTAAGCAGATAATTTTCAAGTCCGAAAGCGTTGTCGTAGAGGAGTTCCTCAGTGACTTTGACGGCAACGTGGAGCTTGTGTGCGTCCATAAGAATCTGGTCGAAAGTAGCGTCACCCCACGTGAGAGCCGCACCCTCTTCAATCCATGCGGCAGCGGGTTTTGTTGCGGCAACATTAATTCTGTGTTCACCGCTTGTGGTGATTCTTGTTGCAAGCCTACGAACAATATTTTCTTCGTCGAGAACGTCAATAAGTCTGCGGTCGTACTCAATCGGCACAAGATAACCACCGTCAGCGTCAACACCCTCCTGAAGAACGTTGGAGACCTGTTTGAAGTTGGTGCGGAGAGCCGTAAGCATTGCGTTTTTGTACTCGTCGGAAGCACGTCCTGTCTTTGCGTTCGGTGTGCTGAGAATAGGACTTGACGTAGGCTTGTCAAGTTCAGCATTGAGTTTTTCCTGACGTTCAAGACGTTCAATTTCCTTGCCGAGTGCGATGATTTCAGACTCCATTTTGTCATAAGCCTTGCCGTCCTCTTCGGAGAGCAGACCGCTTTCATTACGCTTGGAATCGAGGAACTTTCTTGCCTCGTCCCATGCTTTTGCACGTTTTTCCATAAGTTCCTGAATAGTCATTTGTATTCCTCCTTAATATTTAAGTAAATTCAGCCTTTTTTCAAGCTGTTCAATGGGTACGCTTTTTGCGTGTGTGGAAACTTTCTGTAAAAAGTCGTTTCTTGACCTTGATGCCGAAAAAGTCATAGGTCGGATATTTTCGGTTTTGGACTTGTCTTTTTCAGGTTCGTCAGTTTCGGATTCACTTTTGTCGGGTTCTTCTTCGGGGACGGACTGTGTTTTGTTTTCGTCAAAAAGAATACTGTCCACAAATCCAAGCTGTAACGCCTTTTCAGCGTTCATCCAAGTTTCCTCGTCCATAAGCCTTGATATTTTCGCACGGCTGAGGCTTGTTTTTCGGGCGTATGCGTTGATAATGCTTTCCTTGACTTCCTCAAGCACTGCAATAGCCTTTTCCATGTCTGCCTTGTTACCACTTGCAAAAGTCATGGGGTTGTGAATCATAATCATGCCTGTCGGTGAAATCAGAGTTTCGTCACCAGCCATAGCCACAACGCTTGCCGCAGATGCCGCTATGCCGTCAATCTTGACTGTGATTTTTCCGTTGTGGTTGCGTAGTATGGTGTAAATCTGACTTGCTGAAAAACAGTCACCGCCCGGAGAGTTAAGCCAGACTGTAAGATTACCTTTGACTTTGGACAGCTCATCACGGAACATTGTCGGAGTAATCTCGTCGCCCCACCATGTTTCGTCTGAAATAGGTCCGTTGAAAATCAGTTCTGCTTCTTCAGTGTCGGAGTTTTTGAAGTTCCAGAATTTTTCCATTGTGTTTCCTCCTTTTCGTTAGAATTTGCAAAAGCACCTGCATCAGCAAGTTTCGTAAAACTGCCGTTACACAGGTACAGGTCACCGCCTTCTTCTGTCGGTATGCGATTGAGTTCCTCGAGGTCTCTTATATCATTAGCGGACATCCAGCCATTTTGTCTCGCAGTCGCATAACCCTGCATTCTGCTTGCGTAGTCACCTCTGAGTAGTCCCTCGACGTTGAATTTGATAAAATACCGACCTTTTTCGGAATCAGAAAACAGTGCTTTCTGTAAAGCCTGTTCCCAGCGTACAAGCCATGGGTCAAGAGTGTACTTTACAAACTCAAGACTTTGCTGTTCGATATTGCTGAAAGTCGCACGGTCGAGGTCGCCAATCATGTGGAGCGGTACACGGTACAGACGTGCGATTTCCTCAACTTGAAATTTCCTTGTTTCCAGGAACTGTGCCTCGTTATTCGGAATTGAAATCGGCTGATATTTCATACCCTCTTCAAGTACAGCGACTTTGTGTGAGTTTCCCGAACCATAGGCATTATGCCATGCTTTTCTTACTTTTTCAGGGTCATTGATAACTCCGGGGTGTGAAAGAATACCCGACGGACTTGCACCGTTGGCAAAGAATGTAGAGCCGTATTCCTCGCAGGCAAGAGAAATCCCGATAGCGTTCTTAGCCATTGCTATGGGCGAATATCCCACCAGTCCGTCAAAACCAAGTCCGGCTATATGCAGAACCTGTTCCGCAGGAAGAATAATTTCCCCTTGTTCTTTCAGATTAGGATTTGCCTCGTCGTAACGGCTGTATTTGTAAATCAGGTTATTGTGTTCGTCACGGTCAACTTTCATTCGGTCGGGTGTCAGCGGATAAAGTCCCATGACATCACCACGACCGTTCCGTATAATCTGGGCAAAAGCGTTTCCGTAAATCAGAAGGTGCGACATAAGAGTTTCACGAAAAATAAAGCTTGTCATTTCGGGATTAGGCTGGTCGTGAAGCAAAAAATAAAGAGGGTGCTTTATTGCCCTCTCCTTGCCGTTTTCGGTGTACTCGTAAACGTGTAACGGAAGTTGTGCCAGTGCCTCGGACAGCACACGTACACACGCATAAACAACAGTGTGTTGCATGGCTGTGCGGTCATTGACTCGCTTTCCGCTGTTTGTCCGTCCGAAATAATAGCTGTATGACGGTGAATCATAACTGTTTTTAGGCTTGTCACGGCTCTTGAAAAGCCCTTTGAAAATTCCCATAGAAATCAACTCCAATCTATAAAATCAAAAGGTCACGACTGTCATAAACGCTTGCTCCGGTATCACCGACACCACAACGGATTGCACGGTCAAGAGCCATTATCAGGGCAACTGCACCGTCGATTTTTTCTGTGGATTTTTCCTTGTCGGGCTTTATGTTTCCGGCTGGGTCACGCTTGATGAAGATATTGTCCATCATCCAGCGGAGTACGGGGTGACCGTTGTGTGCAAGTTTCCCCTCAAGAGTGAGTTTCATAAGTTCTTTTGTTGGTGGTGACATATCCCTGAAACCCTGTCCGAACTGCACCACCTTGAGACCCATATCATCGAGGTTTTGCGACATCTGAACTGCTCCCCAGCGGTCAAAAGCAACTTCACGGATATTGAACTTCTGAGAAAGTTGGTAAATAAATTCTTCGATAAAACCGTAGTGTACAACATTTCCCTCAGTAGTCATCAGATAGCCTTGTTTTTTCCATATGTCGTACGGAACGTGGTCACGGCGTACACGTAAGTCAAGCGTTTCCTCCGGTAACCAGAAATACGGCAGAATATAATAAAAATCGTCGTCATCTTCCGGCGGAAAAACAAGCACAAATGCCGTAATATCAGTAGTTGACGCAAGGTCAAGACCACCATAACAGACACGTCCGGCTAACATATCCTCGTTGAACGGAATTTTGCATTTGTCCCATTTTTCCATAGGCATCCAACGTACTGACTGTTTAACCCACTGATTCAGTCGGAGTTGACGGAAAGCATTTTCTTCTGCCGGATTCTGACGTGCAGAGTCACAAGCCGCTTGGACTTTATCAATGCCTATAGTTTCGTTAAGCGACGGATTAGCTTTTGCCCAGACTTCCGGAGAAGTCCAGTCCTCACCTTCGTCCGCACCGTAAATGACCGGATAGAAAGTCGGGTCATGTTTTCTGCCTTCGATTATGTCTTTTGCCTTTTGATGCTGTTCATAGCAGATTGAGTTGGTGTCTGTTCCGGCGGTCGTGATGAGGAAGTACAGTGGCTGCATACGTGCATCTCCTGAACCTTTTGTCATAACGTCAAAAAGTTTTCTGTTAGGCTGAGCATGAAGTTCATCCATTACTACGCCATGAATGTTAAAGCCGTGTTTTGAGTAAGCTTCTGCCGAAAGAACTTGATAAAAACTGTTTGTCGGAAGATAGACGATTCTTTTCTGAGAGGTAAGAATTTTTACACGTTTTGAAAGTGCCGGACACATTCGCACCATATCAACTGCCACGTCGAAAACGATAGATGCTTGAGGTCGATCGGCGGCACAGCCGTAAACTTCCGCACGTTCCTCAAAGTCGCCACAGGTTAGCAGAAGTGCGACTGCTGCCGCAAGTTCGCTGTTATGAGTAGGTAAAAAAGAACGTCCCACCAGATATTGATGCGACGGACTGTCAACCTGAATGCACTGCATTCCACGGTTTTCTATTTTTTCAATTTTGTCTATATATCGGAAATGACTGCGTGTTCTGGGATTTCGGGGAATCTGATTTTTTGCTTTCCGGCTAAGTCCTGCAACCTGAATATCATCAAAAGCAGTGAATTTCACGTAGTATAAAGTTTCACCGGTCTCAACTCGTCCGCATTCTTTACTTGGACTGTTCCAGTCGGCTCGCTGAGTACTCGGAGCATTTGAAATTGCGTTTTTTATGCCAAGACTCCATAAAAGTTCACTGACACTTTCTGCAAGTTTCTTTTCTGTTGATGTGTAAATTGCCTGACCTTTCCGGTCGCTTATTGCACCATCTGAGTCCATAAGTCCCTGTAAAAGTTCAAACCGTTGAAAATACGAAGAGCGCAGGTATTCAGGTGGTATTACTTTGTCATGGAAATTTTTCAGAAGAATCTTTTTCAGTGCGGGAATTCTGAAAACTCTACTGTCACCAATATTGTCCCATGACGAAATATCGGGATAAATCTGTGAAATTCTTGCAAGTACTTCAGGAACATCACAGGTACGGACTGTAATTTCAGGTTTGACAGCATTTCCGTTTCCAAGCCAGTAACCCATTAAATATGGGTCAATCGGCAGAGTTTTTTCACTTGTGCAAACAGCGTCAGCAACGGCAATTCTGAACCTTAAACAACCGTTGTCAAGTGGCATTTTGAAAAGCTCACCAGTTGTCATAATAC
>CAZTUV010000018.1:16654-19193 GCA_964616595.1 uncultured Alistipes sp. | reverse complement strand
CTGCTGATATCATTCAACAAAAGCAGTCTGTAATATACTATTTATTATTTACAGTTTGTTTAATATTTGGTTTATCATCATCTTTAAGGGGATATTTTTCTGCATCTGGTTCATATTTAAGTATAACCTTTTTAATTTGTTCGTCTCTCGTCATATTGTAAGTTATCTTAAGAGCGTTAAGTGCATTAGGAATATCTCTGTTTCCTAAATAATATGCCGAAAGCTGGGCTGCAACTTTTATTACATCTGGATTAAACGCAAAATCGAATTCATATTTTTTGAATATATCCATAATTTGCTCATGACTGAACTGTTTCAACGGAGTACCTTTAAGTTGGGCAAGATGACGCATTTCCTGAGGAATTGCAGGATGAGGATACATCATAACGCTTGCTGTATAAAAAGCTGCTGCATCATCATAATCCTGAGAATTTATAAGAATATAGCCTATATTTGCATAACATCTTGCAAGTGCGACAGGAGAAGAGGCAATTTTTATTGTATCACGTGTAGTTTCAAAAAGTCTTTTTTTATTTCCGAGCAATTTATAGACCTCTGCCAATTCAAATCTCGGGCCACAATCAACAGGATTAAATTCAATAGCTTTTTGAAGAACTGGTATAGCGTCATATGGCGAACCTGTTTCAGTAAGTATATATGCGTATGTTGTAACATATGTTGCCAAATCAAACGGAGCACGATTAAGAATCTTATCCTGTTTAAATAATATTTGTAATAAGTTATCTTCAAAAGGGTTTCTTGTTGAAACAAACTTAGCCTTTTCGCCTTCTTTGAAATCGACAATAATTTTTTTATAAAGTCTTTCAGCGAGTGGTTTAGCTTCAACCGAATTGTGTTTATTAATCATTTCGACAATTCTATCATGCATAACATCAAGACCGACACCATCAAGATGAGTAATACGCTTTATTTCTGCGACTTCTTCTTCCGGCATATTTTCAACCAGAAGTTCACCGGCAGCTTTTACGCCATCGGTATTTTTTGCCTTAGCAAATTTTTCTGCTTCTTTGCGAAGCATTGCATCGTTTGCCTTAATATCGTTTGTAAGTTTTGATTTAAGGTCGGCAAGGATTTCATCATATGACATAATATTTCCTCATTTCATAAATGTTTTTTTGATATTTGTTTTTGCCGTGCATTTTCAAAGCTTTCCTGCATAACAGAAATAATATCATCAATCGTATCAAAGACTGGCATAGTACAAGGTGGTTCTTCGACTTCCTGCAACGGCAAATCACAGTTATTATTATCAGAATATTCTTCAATAAGACTTATGCATTTTTCCGCAATAGTTTCAGCAAGCTTTTGCGATTCCTGATAAATGATACGTCGGATTTCCGTATAAAGTTCATCATTGTTCAGCATTTTAATCAGAAACCTCTCTTAGCAAGGTCTTTTTTGAACTTAGCATCTATTTTATCCTGTTTTTTCTTTTCTTTTAATTCTGATTTTGAAAGAGGTTTATTTTCAACAGGCATCTGAGTTCTTGGCTTGGCAGTTCTTACAGAATTTGAAGATGCTGTATATTCCTGATATATAGGAACATTCTTTTTCATGCTTTCCTGTTTCAGACGCTTTTCCTTTTCAGAATTATCACCCATAGCCGAAAGCATATCTTCAATAGAATTTATTATAGGCATATTTCTTGCCTGTTCCCCTTGAGTTTCAGTAAGACTTTTGTTTGCGTATTCTTTTGATTCTGCAATAGCGTTTATAAACACCTGAGAAGTAGAACGACTGTGTTCATTAACGGCAATTTTAGAAATATTACTTGCAGTTGCAGGCATACCACCTTTAGCAGCGGCAGCGGCAGCAATTCTCTGACCAGGAGTAAGCGACTGACCTTCAGTTTTATTTACAGCCACATTTGCAGGTGTTTGCGAAACTGGTGGAACTACTGGCTGTACAAAAGGTTGTTGCATAACTGGTTGTTGCATAGCAGGCTGACCAAAAGGTATATATATAGGCTGACCATTCGGACTGTATCCTGTCAATTGCATCTGGGCATAAGTATAAATTGGCTGATTGTTCTGGTCATATCCGCTGAACTGTGGAACATTTACAACCTGACCTATCATAGGTTGCTGAGGATAAGGTATCTGCTGAGGATATATAGGTTGCTGAGGATATACGGGTACTGACTGAACTGGTATAGGTTGTACGGGAGTCTGCGGAATAACAGGTTGTTCCTGATATACTGGTGATACAGGAACAGGCTGAACCGGTATAGGTTGTACAGGAGTTTGTTCTGGATATGCAGGCATGGACTGAACCGGTGCGGATTGTACATAATCTTGTGACATAACAGGCTGTTCTGAAACAGTAGATTCAGGAATTTCTTCAATAGATTCTTCTTGTGTAGTTTCATCATTTTCCATTAACAAAGCCATATCTTCAAGTGATGGAACTTCCATATCCTCAACAGCGGGGATACTTTCTTCTATGGGTGAAATTTCCTCAAATGATGGAACTTCCATATCCTCAACAGCGGGGATACTTTCTTCCATGGGCGAAATTT
>CAZTUV010000018.1:0-16554 GCA_964616595.1 uncultured Alistipes sp. | reverse complement strand
CCTCAAGTAATGGAACTTCCATATCTTCAACAGCGTGGATACTTTCTTCTATGGGCGAAATTTCCTCAAGTAATGGAACTTCCATATCTTCAACAGCGTGGATACTTTCTTCTATGGGTGAAATTTCCTCAAGTGATGGAATTTCTATATCTTCAAGAACAGGAGGTTCAATAATTTTTTTCTCTACTGATGAAATTTCTTCCAATGAAGAAAATTCTATATCAGACATTTCATCAGGTTCTTCCTGAATAAGTTCCTGTTGATATTCTTCTGTTCCAAAAAGCTTATTAGCAACATAACCAAAATCAGAATTATCAGAAAACTCATTCTTTGTAGAAATATCATTAACAGGTTCAGGAATAGGTGTTGGTTCTTCAGAAACAGGAGTAACATAATTATAATTTGAATTATCAACAGCAGGTGATTGACTTGATGAAGCTTTAACATTTCCAAAGGCAAACATCTTCATAATATCATCTTCATCAATAATACCAACTGGCTTGTCATCGGTTTCAGGAAGTTCTTCATCTGGTTCTTCATATACAGAAAGAGGAGGATTTATTTCTGAGAAATCAATAGACCCTTCATCTTCTGAAATTTCTTCCGTAACATTTTCTGTTTTTTGAATTTCTTCCTCTTTATTAACATTAATAGCAAATTGTGCAAGAAAATCGTTTTCAAAATTATTAACAGGAGATTTTTCTTTAACTTCTTCTTTTTCTACCTCAGGTTTCTGTATAGCGAACTGTGACATAAAATCATCATTTTTAACTGTCGGAGCAGGTTCCTGAGTTGGAGGAGTTATATTAAACTGTGCAAGACTATCATCAAGAGCCACACCAGTTCCTGCAACAGCCTTAGGTTCTTCATAATTCGGAGACTGCTCTGCAATTTGAGGTTCATTAACAGTAGGAACAGAAGTTATCTTTGCAACAGTTCCACCGAGCGGAACTATTCCTTCATCTGCAAGTCCCGACTTTTCACGCTGTCTTTCTTCTTTAAGCAGACGAGCCATTTCTTTTTTATCTGCCTTAATCATCTTTTTAGCAAAAGCATTTTTACATCTTTCGCAAGTAATTTCCTTAAGGTCAACCATTTTGCCGGCACGGCGGAACTTGTTTATATTATCGCCTTTTTGAAGATTAATACCGCACCCAGTTTTTTTGTCATTATCAGTACCATGAATTTCTTCATTCATGATAGATGTCACAAGAGTAATATCCATAAGCTTATCCTTTCATACATTTTTAGCTTTACGACATAAAAAGCTGTCTATTCCGGAACATACCACCATGTACCGCACAATACATATACATTATACAATATGATGCAAAAAAAATCAACACTTTCTGAAAATTTCGCATTATTGATTATACGATTCACAAAGCTTTTGGTAAAAATAACAAAATGTTATTGACTTTTTCATCAAAAATGCCACAAATAAGTTTAAAATATTTTTCGTAAAAACACATAATAAAACGTTTCGTGAAAAATTAAATCAAAAAAATATAAAATATCTTAAATTACTCTTGCATTATCCGACGATTTGGTGTATTATTATTAGTGTATTATTAAAAATGTTAGGAGGAATCTTGTGAAACTCGTTTCAGTAGTTGTTCCGTGTTACAATGAAGAAGAAGTATTACCAATGTTCTATGAAGAAATCACTAAGGTGACTGACCAGATGTCCATTGATTTTCCAGAACTTGAGTTTGAATTTCTTTTTATTAATGACGGTTCAAAAGATAAAACACTTGAATTATTCCGCATACTTGCAGATAAAGATAAAAGAGTAAGATATATATCTTTTTCCCGAAACTTTGGCAAAGAATCTGGTATGTATGCAGGTTTGCAAAATGCTAAAGGCGATTATATTGTTGTAATGGACGCTGATTTACAGCACCCACCGTCATTCCTGCCGGATATGTACAAATATGTCAGAGACGGTGAATACGATTGTGCAACAACACGCCGTGTAAATCGTAAAGGCGAATCAAAAGTCCGCTCATGGTTTGCAATGAAATTTTACAAGATAATGAATAAAATTTCACAGACCGAAATCGTTGATGGTGCTCAGGACTTCAGATTCATGACAAGACAAATGGTTGATGCTATACTTGATATGTCAGAATATAATCGTTTTTCTAAAGGTATATTCAGCTGGGTAGGATTTAATGTTAAATATCTTCCATATGAAAACGTAGAACGTCCGGCTGGTACAACATCATGGTCATTCTGGGGACTCTTCAAATATTCTCTTGAAGGTATTATGGCATTTTCAACAGCACCGCTTGCTATTTCATCACTTCTTGGAGTTTTAAGCTGTATTATATCATTTATACTTATAATAGTAACAGTTATAAAAACTCTTGTATTCGGTGAAAGCGTAGATGGATTCCCGACACTTATATGCGTGATTTTTATGCTTAGTGGATTACAGCTTTTCTGTACCGGAATACTTGGTCAATATCTTTCAAAAACTTACCTCGAAACAAAACACCGTCCTATCTATATAACAAAAGAAACAGACGAACTTTATCGAGAAAAAAATCAGAAAAATTCCGGACAATAATCATGGAGGTGTAAATTTCTGAATAAGCAGACAAGATTTATAGTTTCAGCTCTTTTTATATTGATAATACTGCTTGCCGTTGCTATCAGAAAATTTTACTCCGATACGACGCCAAGCACAAAAAACAATGCTTTGCAAACTGAAATCTTTAATATAATCGATATAGACAGTTCAGGAAACAGAATTTTCAAGGACTCAAATGCACTTTCAGGCATTGCTGATAATTCCGACAGAATTATTGTAAATCCTGAATGGTATGAACTTGAATTTGCAAATGACAATCTATGCATAGCACGCCAATATATAGGTGAAAAGCTTATGACCGGCTGTATAAACTATGACGGCGATATAAAAATACCTTTCATATACAATAACATTGAACTTTACAACTATGATGGATTTACTTTTTACATAGCTGTTTCAAACGATAATTCATGTGTTGTATATGATGAAAAATTCAATCCATACTTCAGAAAAGCATGGAAAGGTTATAATATATCAGACAACGAAATAATATTTAACAGTGACAATGCTATATATACATATGCCGTGGACAAAGATGGTTTCAGGCTGAAATCCGCCGAAATAATAGGCAAAACGCTTGACAGGAACTATATTCTAAATGTATCCAGCAGGATATTGCTTTCAAAACTAAGCGTTTCTATGCTTGAAAAAATATCCGATATGACCGGAAAATATATTGAATATGCATATACCGGAAACGATTCACTTCTTGAGGAAATAACTACTAACAGTCGCTCGGGATTTATACAGATGTTTCCGGAAGACCATAAGATACTTTCAAAAAAATTAATTAATATTTCTGAAATATTCCTGTATTCAGTACGTTCAGACGATGATGTTCCACATTATGCGGTTTCCATAACGGCTAATACTGAAATTGAATACTCTGATGAAACCAGTGGTAAAAATATCATACGTGATAACTATACCGCAATCATAGAATTCAGTGGATACTCTGAAAGCGACCTTACAGCAATTTCGGGAAAGTTCGACCTTGACGAACCAAAATACCCACAACCAGAAGAATCGCAAAATATTTTCATTAATGAACAAGAAAATATAAATTCATAATAAAAGGAGTTTTTTTAATGTCAAAAAAAGTTGCAGTTATAATGGGCAGTAACAGTGATTTCCCTGTTGTAAAATCAGCCCTTACAGAATTAAAAAAATATGGCGTTGAATTTGAATGCCGTGTAATGTCTGCACATCGTACACCGGTTGAAGCGTGCGAATTTGCAGACAAAGCAAAGGAAAACGGCTTTGGCGTAATCATATGTGCAGCCGGAATGGCAGCTCATCTTGCCGGTGTAATAGCTGGTCATACAACATTACCAGTAATCGGTATACCAATGAAATCCTCTGTTTTAGATGGTATGGACGCTTTGCTTGCAACAGTTATGATGCCTCCGGGAGTTCCGGTAGCGACAGTAGGCATAAATGGTGCTAAAAACGCAGGTATCCTTGCAGTTCAGATGCTTGCAATATCAGATGATACACTTGCCCGGAAACTTGCTGAAGAAAAAATAAAGATGGCTGAAGGTGTTTGTGCAAAAGATGCTGAATTGCAAGAAGAAATTGCAAATATTTAATTAAAAAGTACAGACTTGTTATTTCAGTCACGAAAAATTCAGGCAGAATATTCTGCATAAAATTGTTTACCTGTCCTATAAAAGGGACTTGTATATATTTCATATGATTCTCAGGAGGAATTTTAAAATGGAAAACATTGTTAAACAGGAACAGCTCTACGAAGGAAAGGCTAAAAAGGTTTATGCCACAAACGACCCTAATCTTGTAATTGTTGATTACAAGGACGATGCAACAGCATTCAACGGCGAAAAGAAAGGCACAATCTCCGGAAAGGGCGTTGTAAACAACAGAATGACAAACTTCATGTTCAAGATGCTCGAAAAGGAAGGCGTTCCTACACACCTTGTCGAAGAAATCAGCGACCGTGAAACTATTGTCAAGAAAGTTTCAATTGTACCTCTTGAGGTTATTGTAAGAAACGTTGCAGCTGGTTCTTTCTCAAAGAGAATGGGCGTTGAAGAAGGTAAGCAGCTCCTTACACCTATCCTTGAATTCAGCTACAAAAACGACGACCTTGGTGACCCGTTCATAAACGATTATTATGCACTTGCACTTGGTCTTGCTACAAAGGAAGAAATCGATACAATAGCTAAATATGCATTCAAAGTAAATGAATTTATGCTTAATTTCTTCAAAGGTCTTAACATTGACCTCATAGACTTCAAAATCGAATTCGGTAAAACTTCAGATGGTACTATAATTCTTGCTGATGAAATATCACCTGATACCTGCCGTTTCTGGGACAGCCAGACTCATGAAAAACTTGATAAAGACCGTTTCCGTCGTGATATGGGTGGCGTTGAAGAAGCTTATCAGGAAATCATGAAGAGACTTATGGGAGAATAATTATATGGGTGGATTTTTTGGTGCAGCTTCCAGAAATGACTGCGTCACAGATGTATTTTTCGGAACAGACTATCACTCACATCTGGGTACAAGACGTGGTGGTATGACTTCATACTCTGAGGAAACGGGCTTTCAAAGAAATATTCACAGCATTGAAAATTCGCCTTTCAGAACCAAATTTGAAGACGACGTTGTAAAAATGCGTGGTAAACTTTGCATCGGAAGTATAAGCGATACCGACCCTCAGCCAATTCTTGTACGTTCAAAGCTCGGACTTTATGCCATATGCTCTATCGGAATCATCAGAAACTCAGAAGCCCTTGTTGAAGAACTTCTGGAAAATGGTTGTGCCAACTTTGAAACAATGAGTAGCGGAAGCATAAATTCCGGTGACCTTATAGGAGCTCTTATTGCACAAAGAAGTTCATTTGTTGAAGGCATACGATATGCACAACAAAAAATTGAAGGTACAATGTCCCTGATAATTCTCACAAAGGACTGCATCATCGCTGCAAGAGACAAATATGGCAGACTTCCGATTGTTATCGGTAAAAGAGATGATGGTTTCTGCCTTTCCACCGAATCATTTGCATTCCAGAAACTTGGCTATAAAACTTACAAGGAACTGACAGCCGGCGAAATCGTAAAAATCACTTCTGATAATTGTGAAGTCCTCAGCGAAGGTGACCCTTCAAAAATGAAAATATGTACATTTATGTGGACGTACTATGGTTATCCGAATTCTGTCTATGAAGGCGTTAACGTTGAAGTAATGAGAACACGTAATGGTGAAATCATGGCAGAAAACGATATAAAAGCCGGAACACTTCCAGATGTTGACTATGTATGCGGAATACCTGATTCAGGAACTCCTCATGCAATCGGTTATGCAAACAGAAGTGGTATTCCATTTGCAAGACCATTCATCAAGTATACTCCCACATGGCCACGCAGTTTCATGCCAACAAACCAAACTATGCGTAATAAAGTTGCAAAAATGAAACTCATTCCTGTTCATGAACTTATAGAGGGGAAAAAACTTCTCTTTGTTGACGACAGCATAGTACGTGGTACTCAAATGAGAGAAACCGTAGAATTCCTTTACGAAAATGGTGCAAAAGAAGTACATATGCGTTCAGCCTGTCCGCCTATCATGTATGGCTGTAAATACCTTAACTTCTCAAGAAGTCGCTCTGAACTCGAACTTATCGCAAGACAGATTATCAATGAATTTGAAGGAGAAGAAGGTACAAAATATATTGCAGAATACAGCGATACGAATACTGAACGTGGCAAGCGTATGCGTGATGAAATATGTCGCCGTCTTAAACTCACATCACTTGAATTCCAATCACTTTCTGGCAAAATAAATGCTGTTGGATTACCTGAATGTAATCTCTGTACTTACTGCTGGAGCGGAAAAGAATAATATAAACCTTTCAGAACCTGTTTTCATTGCCGGAAACAGGTTTTGACTTAATAATAGATTGACAATATAC
The DNA here is from genome assembly GCA_964616595.1 of uncultured Alistipes sp. Lineage (GTDB taxonomy): Bacteria > Bacillota > Clostridia > Oscillospirales > Ruminococcaceae > Ruminococcus. Next base: position 10,023 of record CAZTUV010000018.1, on the reverse strand, counting down.
AAAAATACTGATATAATTAAAACAGAAAGGACAAAAAGTCCAAAATTTAAGGAGGATTCTACCAATGAACAATAGTTTCTCAAAAAGTTACGAAAAAGCAGGCGTAGATGTTACAGCAGGTTACAAGTCTGTTGAACTCATGAAAAAACATATCGCCCGCACTATGACAGCAGGTGCAATTTCTGGTATAGGCGGTTTCGGCGGACTCTACGAAATTGATACAACAGGTATTTCAAAACCGGTTCTTGTTTCCGGCACTGACGGAGTAGGCACTAAAATAAAAATCGCTTTCATAATGGATAAACATGATACAGTCGGAATTGACTGCGTAGCAATGTGTGTAAATGATATCATATGTTGTGGTGCAAAGCCTCAGTTTTTCCTTGATTACATTGCTTGTGGAAAAAATTATCCGGAAAAAATCGCACAGATAGTTTCAGGTGTTGCAGAAGGCTGTGTACAGGCAGGTTGTTCACTCATCGGCGGAGAAACTGCTGAACACCCAGGTCTTATGCCAATAGATGAATATGACCTTGCAGGATTTTCAGTAGGTGTTGTTGATAAGGACAAGATTTTAAAACCTGATACCCAAAAAGCTGGTGATGTTCTTATTGCTATCAAATCAAGTGGTGTACATTCAAACGGTTTTTCCCTTGTAAGAAAAGTCTTTGAAGTCAATGAAAATAATCTTTCTGTACATTTTGACGATTTAGGTATGACTTTAGGTGAATGTCTCCTTACTCCTACAAAAATTTATGTAAAGTCTATTATGAATCTTATTGAAAACGTCAATGTAAAAGCTATTTCACACATCACAGGCGGCGGTTTCTACGAAAACATTCCACGTGTACTCCCATCTGGAATCTCTGCAAAAATCGAAAGAAATGCTGTACAGGTTCTTCCTGTTTTCGACCTCATAAAGCGTACTGGTGATATTCCTGAAAGAGATATGTTCAATACATTCAATATGGGTGTCGGAATGATGGTTTCAGTAGACAAGAACGATGCTGACAAGGCTCTTGAATCGCTTAAGGCTTCCGGTGAAGATGCATATATTCTTGGCGAACTTGTTTCTTCTGATGAAGGCGTTATAATCTGTTAATGAAAAAAATAATATCAGTTGCTGTCATGCTGGGAGTATGTCTTTCAGCTATGACAGCAAACGCTGAAGATATTAATTTCGACGACCATGTAGATTGTTTTGATATGGTTCTTGCACGTCAGAACAATTCAACCACTGAAGAACTGAATTCAATAAATGACTTTATTTTAGGTCGTGAAAAAAATAATTATACAATAGATGAATCCTGCATACTTGAACCAAAAGGAACTATACATACTGGTGAAGGGACTTTCTATGGCGGCGGATATGAAGGCGGTTGTGCTATGCTTGACCCTGTTTCAAAAGACTATTGGGTAGTTGCAATGAATCTCGCTGATTACAACAATGCTCAGCTTGCCGGTGCATACATTGAAGTTACCGGTGAACTTGGCACAATTAATATGCTTGTAACCGATTTACTGCCAGAAGGTCAAAAGGGAGACCTTGATTTATATACAGATGCATTTCCACTTGTTGCACCCGTTGAAAAAGGTCGTGTTCCAATAAGCTGGAAAATTATTCCACTTGACAGTGCAGAAAATGCTCCGGTTTCATATAAGTATAAAGAAGGAACTTCAGAATATTGGTGCGGTGTTCAGATAAGAAACCATCGCTATCCGGTTTCAAGGCTTGAATATCTTGATGAAAACGGCAAATTTATTGAAATAGAACGCCGTCAGTATAATTATTTTGAATCGGATAAAATGGGCAAAGGGCCTTTTACATTTCGTATTACAGATATTTACGGACAGGTAATTATAGACGAGAATATTCCGCTTTCAACTGACGAAACTGAAATAATTCAGGGTCATGTACAATTTCCGGAGTAATTATGAAAGTAAGTACAATTGATATTTTGTGGTCAATCATTTCAATGATAGTTCTGGCTGTATCGTATGAACTTGGAAACGTAATTTATGGTCTTTTGATTATATATATAATGATGACTATAATATTTATTATTCATATATTCAAAATCAAAAAGAACATTACCAACAGCATAGCAGTTATCGGAGAAATAATTGACTATCATAAAGAAAAAACTAATAGAGGATATTGTCCTGTTGTCAAATATACAACAGAAAATGGACGTGAAATCACATCTATATATACCATAGTTTCCAGAAAACAAGAATTTGAAACAGGTACGGAAACAACAATATGTTATATTCCAGATAATCCTATGTATTTCTACTTCATGGGACGTGAAAACGAACTTACAAAAACATACTGTCATTTTATAATAACAGGAGGAATAATTTCAATTATACTGTTATTATTAACACTAATATAGTAAAGGAGTGTCTTTTTTGATGAAATGCCCATATTGCGGAGCAGAAACACGTTATACAAAATGTGAATTCTGCGACTCTGTCATATCACAGCCTGTCAATGAAGCTTTACAAGACGTGACAAAAAATGTTACACAAAATATTACACAGAATATCACCATAAATCAAAATTTAATAGAGGAAATCTCAAAGAAAAGAAAATCCACTTCAATAATTCTTTGCTGTCTGGGATTTTTCGGAATAGGCGGATTTCATAGATTCTATACGGGACATTTCTTTACAGGTTTATTATGGTTGTGTACAGCTGGTTGTTTCGGTATAGGAACAGTTATAGACCTTATTTCAATTATAATAAATAAGTTTTATGACAACAAGGAAAGACGTATTTCCAAATGGTAAAAAGAAAAATTATATATGATTACAGGAAATTCAGAAAATTTTATAAAATCAAAACTTCTTGAATATCGTTCTGAACTTGAAAATATTCTCATAGGTGGAAGTATTTCACAATACAATTACTGTAAATATACAAATGATTATAATGAAATATGTGACGTCAACTGGGAAAACAGACTAAGAATGGCACTTGCTTTATGGTATGCATCAGATAATCTTGATGTTGAATCTATTACAATTACATTATTGAATGAAGAAATAAAATATCTTGAAAATGAATCTTATGGTGGAACAACCAAAACTTTATTTCTACTGCTAATGAAATTGTCTCAATACAAAAAATCATCATACAGAAAGTTTTTCAAACGTGCAAAATACATAAATATGGATTGTTTTTATGAAGTTGATATCTATTATTTAAGAAAATTTGTTAAAAATAGTGACTGGCACAAAGAAGATTGGGATTATATTTTTGAATTGCTTGACGATAAAAAAAGTCAAGAAATACTTAAAAATATACAAAAATCAGAGGAATGAAATATATGGAAAAAAATATAGTAGTTTTAGTTTCTGGTGGAGGAACTAATTTACAGGCTCTTATAGATGCTGAAAAATCCGGCATAATCAAAAACGGAAAAATCACTTGTGTAATTTCCTCAAAACCGGACGTTTATGCACTTGAAAGAGCAAAAAATAATAATATTCCCACAAGAGTAATCCCCAGAAAAGAATACTCCGACAGTTTAACATACAGCAAAGCTATCCTTAATGCACTTCATGAAGAAAAAGCTGACCTTATTGTTTTAGCTGGATTTATGACTATTCTTGATAAGTGCGTTACTCAGGAATACGCTTACAAAATAATAAACGTTCACCCTGCACTTATACCGTCATTCTGCGGGGAGGGTTATTATGGACTTAAAGTTCATGAAAAAGCCCTTGAATATGGTGTAAAGGTTTCTGGAGCAACTATACATTTCGTAAATGAAGAGGCTGATGCAGGTGCAATAATTCTGCAAGGTACTGTAAAAGTGGAAAACGATGATACCCCAGAAACTTTACAGCGTCGTATTATGGAAAACGTGGAATGGAAACTTCTTCCTGAAGCTGTTTCGCTGTTCTGTCAGGACAGGATAGAAATAATTAACGAAAAGGCTTATGTAAAAATGATTACTGATATAAAACAAGACTATTATGGTATTCAGGGGAAAATATACTCTGAAATATTCGGTGCTGACATGGAAGTCATAATTGACGGTGCCAACATCGAATATGCACAAAAATGTGTCAGACATTTCAATAGTCTTGAGAATAACCTTGTTGAGACTATTTGCAGAGGTGCAAAAGCTTATTGTCTTGACTTCATGGAAATTGCAGGAGGAAACTGGTATAAAGAAATGACCATTCCTGTCACTCCTGAAACCCCTCTACCTGAAATGCTTAAATGTTTCAGACCGCAAGTACTTATAATAGAAAAGCCCGATGATGACAACAAAATCGGTTATCAAATCGAGTGTAGCTGCGATTGGGACATTGAACATGGTATGGAAATTGACATACTTGACAATAAAGTTATTTATCTCAGTTCATTCAATGGTTATTCGCCATGGTATGAATATAATAACGAAAAATCTAATTATATAAATCAAATATAAAGGAGAATGTTTTATCATGAATAAAATCGATATCTCAAATGAACTCTGTTCAAATGCTTACCCAGGCAGAGGCATAATCATAGGAAAATCCGACAAATATGCAGTTACAGCATATTTCATAATGGGCAGAAGTGAAAACAGCCGTAACCGTGTTTTTGTTGAAGAGGGTAAGGGAATCCGTACAGAAGCTTTTGACCCATCAAAGCTTACTGACCCGCATCTTATTATTTATGCTCCTGTAAGAGTACTTGATAATAAGCTTATTGTTACCAATGGTGACCAGACTGATACAATCTATGACCTTATGAACCAACAATATACTTTTGAACAATCCCTCAGAACAAGAGAATTTGAGGACGATGCTCCTAATTATACCCCAAGAATTTCCGGTATCCTTGAATTTGAAAATAATAATTTTAATTATTCAATGTCAATCCTCAAAAGCAATAACGGAAACCCTGATTCCTGTTTAAGACATACTTTCACATATAGTAATCCTGTTTCTGGTGAAGGTCATTTCATACATACATACATGGGTGACGGAAATCCACTTCCAAGCTTTGAGGGAGAACCTAAGCTTATTGGAATCAAAGGCAATATTGATGAATTTACAGATACTCTCTGGAACAGCCTTAACGAAGATAATAAAGTTTCACTCTTTGTACGCTATGTAAATCTTGAAGACGGTTCGGAAGAAACAAGAATTATAAATAAAAACAAGTAATATTGATAGTTTCCTTTGACCTTGATGAAACACTTTTTGTAAATCCTGAAAAAGTTCCGACAGAAAATAATCTCAATTTTCCGTTTAATAGAATTTACAAAGATAGACTTAGAAAAGGTACTTCAGAACTTCTTAAATGGATTAACAATAATAATATAGAGTTGTGGATTTATACAACTTCTTTCCGTTCAGAAAGATATATAAAATCGATTTTCAGGCATTATGGAATAAAAATTGATAATATCATCAATGGCAAACGTCATGAAAAAGAAGTACAAAAAAACAATACAGAAAGACTTCCGTCAAAATATCCCGCAAAGTATCATATAGACTTGCACATTGATGACGAAATTTCAGTTTATCAGAACGGTATTTCATATGGATTTCGTGTGTATCTTTTGAAAGAAAATGACACCGACTGGACGGAGAATATCAGAAATTTAATTTTACGCATAAAAAAATAATAAGGAGGACATTATTATGTCAAACGAAATGCAGTTAAAATACGGCTGTAATCCAAATCAGAAACCATCAAGAGTTTATATGGCTGACGGTTCTGAACTTCCTATAGAGGTTCTTTGTGGCAGACCAGGTTATATAAATCTTCTTGACGCTCTCAATGGTTGGCAGTTAGTAAAGGAATTAAAAAATGCTACAGGAGTTTGTGCAGCAACTTCTTTTAAACACGTTTCACCAGCCGGAGCAGCAATAGGCAGACCTCTCTCAGACGACCTCAAAAAGATTTACTGGGTTGACGACCTTGGAGAACTCACTCCACTTGCAAGTGCATATGCAAGAGCAAGAGGTGCTGACAGAATGTCATCTTACGGCGACTTTATAGCACTTTCTGATAAAGTTGATGTATGCACAGCTAAAATGATTCAGAGAGAAGTTTCAGACGGCGTTATTGCTCCTGATTACGATGATGAAGCCCTTGAAATTCTCAAATCCAAGAGAAAGGGAACTTACTGTATCCTTAAAATAGACGAAAATTATAAGCCTGCTCCGATTGAAACAAAACAGGTTTACGGAGTATCTTTTGAACAGGGCAGAAACGAACTCGAAATCAACAAGGAACTGCTTGCAAATATTGTTACAGAAAACAAGAATATTCCGGCTGATAAACTTGATGACTTAATGATTTCACTTATTACTCTTAAATATACACAGTCAAATTCCGTTTGTTATGTAAAGGACGGTCAGGCAATCGGTATTGGTGCAGGTCAGCAGTCAAGAATACATTGTACACGTCTCGCCGGTCAGAAAGCTGATAACTGGTGGCTCAGACAATCTCCAAAGGTTATGGGACTTGATTTTGTTGACGGTATCCGTCGTGCAGACAGAGACAATGCTATTGACGTTTATATTGGTGACGAATATGAGGACGTTCTCCGTGACGGCGAATGGCAGAGAATTTTCAAGACCAAGCCAGAAGTTTTCACTGTTGAAGAAAAGAAAGCTTGGCTTGCAAAGAATACAGGAGTTTGCTTAGGTTCTGATGCGTTCTTCCCGTTCGGCGACAATATCGAACGTGCTAAGAAATCCGGCGTTGAATACATTGCTGAACCTGGTGGTTCAATCCGTGATGACAACGTTATTGAAACATGCAACAAGTATAATATTGCTATGGCATTTACAGGAATCAGACTTTTCCATCACTAATCCATAAAAAGTCTACAAAGGGAACTGCATTGAAACATTATCATTGCAGTTCTCTTGAAACTTAATTTATGTTAAAATGTTATTATAATGGTTCTTCCGATAATTAATAATTCTTAGTCTGATAAATGTCTGTAATGTGAACATATCAACATCACTCAAATTGAATGTTATATTTATTCAGTAATATTTGTTGTACCATAGCAAATGATAAGTGTTTTTTTCGGAAAAACTGCAAAAAGAAACTCAAATATTCTGTAATTAGTTTTCTGATATTTCTGTTTATAAATTATATAAACATGGACGAAATTTATCAGACAACTTATTATGATGATTGAACTTGTTTCAAGATTGCAGAATATTCTTATGTGGCTTAATATAATATCATTTTTACTTGTATGGCTAATCTGTACAATAAACAGAAATAAATTTAAAAAATTATGACAGGAGGTTATCCCCATGAAAAATATACTTGTAGTCGGCGGGGGCGGACGTGAACACGCTATTATTATGAAACTCGCCGAAAGCAAACACGTAGACAAACTCTATTGTACCCCTGGAAACGCTGGTATTTCAAAATACGCTGAATGTTTCAACGTTTCCGCAACCGACATTGATGGAGTAGTTTCACTTGCCAAGGAAATTAAGCCCGATATGGTAGTTGTAGCACCTGACGACCCGCTAGTTATGGGTATGGTTGACGCCTTACAAGCTGAAGGTTTCATGACATTCGGACCAAAGGCTAATGCTGCTATTATAGAAGGTTCTAAAGTATTTTCAAAAGAACTTATGAAGAAATACAATATTCCAACAGCATTCTATGAAGTATTCACAGAAAGTGAAAAAGCTATTGCATACCTTAAAGAACAGAACAGTTATCCCGCTGTAATTAAAGCAGATGGTTTAGCACTCGGTAAAGGCGTTATAATCGCTCAGAATGAAGAAGAAGCTATACAAGCAGTTCATGATATGATTGATGAACTTAAATTTGGTAAAAGTTCTGCAAGAATTGTTATTGAAGAATTTCTTACAGGCCCTGAAGTATCTGTATTGTCGTTTACGGACGGCAAAACCATTGTGCCTATGATTTCATCTATGGACCACAAACGTGCTTTAGACGGAGATTTGGGACTTAATACTGGTGGTATGGGTACTCTCTCCCCTAATCCATACTATACAGAAGAAATTGCTAAAGAATGTATGGAAAAAATCTTTATTCCTACAATGAATGCTATGAATGCAGAGGGCAGAACTTTTGAGGGTTGTTTATATTTTGGACTCATGCTTACCCCAAAGGGTGCTAAAGTAATTGAATATAACTGCCGTTTTGGCGACCCTGAAACACAAGTGGTACTTCCTATGCTTGATGCCGACCTTTATGAAATATTTGAAGCAATATATAATCATACTCTTGACCAAACAGAAATAAAATGGCATAATGGCAGTTGTGCCTGCGTTGTTATGGCAAGTGGTGGCTATCCTGAAAGTTATGCTAAAGGAATTGAAATGCATGGATTTGACGATAAAGGACAAATTGATGGTTGCTTTGTATATCATGCAGGCACTAAGCTTTCAGATGATGGAAAATTCCTTACAAATGGCGGTCGTGTAATCGGAGTTACAGCTAAGGGAGAAGATTTACAAAAAGCCCTTGACAATGCTTATGAAGGAGTCAAGAAAATAAGCTTTGATAAGGCTCATTACAGAAAAGATATCGGACAAAGAGCATTAAAGGCTCTGAAATAATGGAAAATATGCATAAAAAACTCAATATTGGGCTTACCCTTGGACTTATCGGAAATATATTATTTATAGTTTTCAGTGCGATATGTTTTATTTACTATACAATCTTTGACAGTGAAAGCACTTTTGTAAAACTTCTGGAAATAATTGCTTATATTTTTGAATTTTCAGGATTTGGCTGTCTTATTGTTTCAGACTTTCTGATAATAAAGACTGCACGTATGCGTAATTTACTAAAAATAGCTTTTTCATTTTACATTGTTATTGAGGCAATCATGATGACTCTTGAATTAAATTCATACAGGCTTGATTTTTATAAACCATATTCATTACTGCTTGCTATAATTCATTCAATATTTTCAGCAACGGTATGTTTTTCCTTTCTGACATTTGACCTTGACAAAAAATCATTTGAAGTAATTATAATTTTATGTATTGGAATAATGCTCGGAGGAATGTTCGGAAACATAATCGGAATACGAATATATTTCAGTATTTTTACGAACGCTGTTTCTTTTACATTGTTGTTCAGTGCTATAAAGTATATGCTAAAACGTGAAATAATTGAAATTGATTGTTATGGCGATAAAGCCCGTGTTGCAGAATATAGAAGTATATTTACTGAAGAATAAAAAAAAGACGTAATCAATTCTGGTTACGTCTTTATAATTATGTCATAATATCCTCATATTACAGAGGCATGGAATTCTTGTTGGCTTTTTGATAAAAATATTGATGTACCAAATTCGCTAATAGAACTTTTTTTAATAATTTGCCTGTTATTGAAAAACTCATACGAATCTTCAATAGCCCAGAGTGCCCAATTTATCATTTCACTATTTGATGGTTTTCTGTCAATATTTACAAGAAGTTTATCTATCACGCCATTATTATAAGAAATCTTTATAAAATGCCTTATTGAACTTTCAACTATATCCCATGTTACTCCAAAGCGTTCGGAAACTTCTGTATATAAGTCCAGAATACTGTCAGGGCAATTTTCCATACATATTTCAATAGCCGAACAGAAATAATAAAAGCCATTAACTTTAGGAACAAATCCATATTTTATCATAAAATTAAATATTTCCTGACAATATAAGTGCTGGTCATTCATCATATGTATAATGCATCTGCAAGCATTTCTGACATTTTGGGGCATAAGGATACATCTTTCCACACCGGAATTAATAAATCCTCTGCAATATTTATATAGTGAAGTATAAATAAAAACTGCTATTAAAACTTCGGGGAAACGCTTTTTTATTCTGGATATAGTTTTTACTTTCTGGTCATAATCACATGAAGGGAATATTATAAGTGCATTATACTTTTTAGAAAGCAGATGATTCATAATTATTTTTTCAACGTCAGCACATTTTGTAACTTCTATTCCACATTCTTTAAGGTGGACTATCACTTGCCTACAATAATATTCATCATTATTAAAGC
>CAZTUV010000017.1:0-19474 GCA_964616595.1 uncultured Alistipes sp. | reverse complement strand
CGATTTGAATTGTCAATAGATTTTTTATTCACAAAAAGCGGATTTGTATATATTGACGGATAATATCAAATAACTTTCAATCAATTATAAGCATTGACAAAATCATATTAATATGTTAAAATCTAAAATTGAAAATACTTTGTTCAGGAGATAAATTATGAAATCAGATTCAGGATATAAAACAAAACAGAAAGAAAAACTTCTTGACTATCTTATCAAAAATAAAGAAAAACATACAAATGTTCAGGAAATACTTTCATTTCTAACAGCTGAGGGAACTCACGTCGGAACAGCAACTATATATCGTCAGCTTGATAAACTAGTCGAATGTGGAGTGGTACGCAGATATAACTTTGATGGAAAAACAGGTGCTTGTTATCAATATATCGAAAACAAAAAGGATTGTCATGAACACTTTCATTTAAAATGTAATATTTGTGGCAAACTTATACATTTAAACTGTGACAGACTTTTAAATATAAATAATCATATATTCGATAAACATGGATTTCAGGTTGACCCTTCCCAGACAGTTTTTTATGGGAAATGTTCAGAGTGCCTTAATGATACTCAAAACAAAAAATAACAAAACGTCATTATTCTACAAGACCATACTTAACTTTAATTCTGTCAAGTTTTTCTATCATAGGTTCAGCCATGAAATAAAGGAAAAATGCTGTACTAAATGCCTGAACACAGTCCATTGGAAAACCTGTAATATAATATGTTATTATAGTTTCAACATTTAGTAATTCTGTACTCCAGACAAGAGCAGATGCCGGATTCATAATTCCGCCATATACAACAATGGCAACAATAGCACCATATATGCACAATGAAACCTTTGTTCTTCTCAAAAGACCTTTCCTGAATAGAATCCCTGCAAAAAAACCTGTAAGTCCCATTGCAAACATCTGCCATGCAGTCCATGGGCCTTGTGAAAAAAGTATATTTGATACAAGCATTGTTACTGCCCCAACAAGGAAACCAGATTCTGCCCCAAATGCTACTCCCGAAATTATCGTAATTGCCATAACCGGCTTAAAATGTGGCAACATGAAAAATGCTGAACGTCCTGCCACTCCCAACGCACACATAACAGCTATTATAACAAGTTCTCTTGCTTTAGGTTTTTTCCCTTCAAATACCATGAAAAACGGCAACATACATTCCAAAAGAACTATGAGGGAAATTATATTATATTTTTTTGTATCCAAATAAAATATACTTATAAAAAGCGTCAATGGTACAGCTAAAACTACCATAATAATTGATGATAATGTGCGTTTGGAAAGCTTTTTATGTTCAGGTACTGATTCAATTTTCAATGGAATCTCTGAACGTTTACCAACTGCTAATGACATAATTAAAAGCATCAATATCAATAATAAGTATATATATATATGTGTGTTTGAAAGTTCTGTAAGACCATTGGCATTTATTATTTCTGTAAGGTCTGTTATTCCGGTAGCATAAAAGAAAATTACAATTGCAAATATCCCTGACAGACAAGCTATTATTTTTCTCCAGACAGGAATTTTCTTTACAGGCTTAATATTATCAGAAATTTCAGGATTTTTTATTCTTTTTCTTTCTTCAAACACATCAGCTTTTCCGCCACAAGCTAATACCACATCATTTACAGTAACAGCATTATTTATAATGTTTCGGGACATTCTGCTCGCCGAAGTTGTATAGAAACTATTTTCAGAAAAAAATTCTCTCGGTGTTCCCTGTGAAGTTATTGCTCCATCAAAGAACAATGCACATCTATCCGCATATTCTGCACAAAATTCAATATCATGACTCACCATCAGAACGGATTTTCCCATATCTAACAAATTATTAAGAATCTTCGCAAAAATCTTTTTGAATTCAGCATCAATACCTTTAGTAGGTTCATCAAGAAGAAGTATATCCGGTTCACAAAGAAGAATTTTTGCAAGTGCTGTACGTTGTTGTTCTCCACCGGAAAGGTCATACGGGTGACGTTCAAGAAAAGTTTCAATATGGCAAAGCTTTGATATATTTATTATTTTTTCTTTTTTTTGTTCTGAAAATTTCTCTCCTCTGAAAACCTCCTTTAAATCTTCATACACTGTTTTTTTTACAAAGACAGATTGCGGGTTTTGTGGCAAAAAACCTATTTTTCCATTGTATTTTATTGTACCACGATAAATTTTTTTCAAACCGGCAATCACTTTTAAAGATGTCGATTTTCCAGTACCGTTTCCACCCAGTACCGCCAAAAATTCGCCTTTATGCAAATTGATTTCAAGACCTTTCAGAATATCCGACCCGTCTTTTTCATACCTGAACCATACATCTGACGTTTCAAGAATTATATTTTCCGGATTAAAATATATATTTTTTTCAGGAACATCATAAATTATATTTTTTTCTGCAAACCTGCTCAGAAAATGATTTCCTTCCCTGACTGTTACTGGACACTCCATGTCATTTTCCAATGCCGACCATATACGCATAGCCACCGGCATTGCTAAAAACATACTATGATTATATTCACGCAGTTTTTTTCCGACTTGTTGAACAGTTCCATTACAAATAACTCTACCATTATCCATAAAAACAGTATTTGTTGACAAAGGTAAAGTTTCTTCAAGACGATGTTCAGTCAATATAACTGTAACACCAAGTTCACGATTTATCTTGGAGAGAATTCCAAGAAAATCTGATGCAGATATCGGGTCAAGCTGACTGGTAGGTTCATCAAGAATAATAACACTTGGTTGCATGACCATAACTGATGCAAGATTAAGTAACTGTTTCTGACCACCTGAAAGTTCTGTAACATTTTTATGAAACCAGTTCTGAATCCCGAAAAATGATGCCATTTCTGCAACTCTTGTCCTAATTGTCTTATTATCAATGCCCAGACTTTCAAGACCAAACGCAAGTTCATGCCATACTTTATCGGTCACAATCTGATTATCAGGCGATTGCGAAACAAAGCCAATTTCTTTAGCCTGTCTGCGTAAATCCAATTTATCAAGGGGTTCACCATCAAAAAATATTTCACCTTTTTGTACTCCATGAGGTGCAAGAATAATCTTCAATTGTTTCAGGAGCGTTGATTTTCCGCAACCTGAAGCCCCACATATTACTGTAAAGCTTCCTTTTTCTATTGATAAATTTATATTATCCAGAGCTTTTACCGGACTTTCCGGATACCAGAAACTTAAGTTTTTGATTGAATATTTTTCCAATTGTGTTCCTCCATTATATTTATAAATACTGGTGTTATGCACATCAAAAAATAAACTATGTGAAAACTTACTGCAAATGGATTAATTGAAAATCCAGAGATACTAGGATAATACCTCCAATCAAATACACCAGCAATCATTCCACAAAGAACATATATTCCACTGAATAAAAGCCATATAAGCATAATTTTATCACGTTCCCCGAAAGAATAAATTGTAAATGTAGTTCTTCCTTTGAGACCATACCCACGACTTTTCATACTATCTGCCGTTTCAATAGCATTTTCAAGCGACCATGTAACTACAATAGACAAAACGGTAATTGCATTCCGCATTTTACTGAAAATTCCATTTCTTGAAACATTGTGTCCCATACATTTTTGTGCCTCATTTACGATTTCAATTTGTGCCTTAAATTTCGGAATAAACCTCATTGTCATACTTATTAAAAGTGCCAGTGATGGAACAATTTTCCCAAAAAGATACATAAGCTTATCAGATGTTATTACTTTGTTTAAACTCATGAACCATAATAATATTGATGCAAGCATACACCCTGATGATAAACCATATAATATGCTTTCAAGAGTAAGAGGATTTCCGGAGGGAAGATACATAATAATTGTAATGCCTTCATGACTGAATAATGGATTTATAACAGTTGTAAGCAATATAATCGGCAAACTATATTTTACGGCAAACCAAAGACCATTTTTTCCACAAAACGATATACCGCAGATAATTGAACATATCAATGATATTATCTGGATTATTGGCTGTGTAATAACCATGGAAAATATAAACACAAATATAAAATATATAAAATTTACAATAGGGTGATATTTGAAAAACTCTCCCCCTGATATTTTATGATAACCAGTCACAACCAATATCCTTTCCAAGATTGCAAGTAAAACGCCATTCTATAACATCACCCTCAGCCAGCTGATAACGACTACACCCATAATTAGGATACCAACCATTTACGCAGTATTTCCACCCCGAAAGACTCCCGCAGTCAAATTCATAAATATTATTTATTCCCTCAATATAGACACTATTATAAACAGGGGTTTCTGTATATTCCATATGAATCTTGTTTTCCTGACAAACTCTTTTTAAAACATCAAAAACCGATTCTCCTTCACTAAACTCAACCGTTTGTTGTTCAAAAATAATTCCATCAACTGGCAAAACATCAAGTTTTTCAGGGTCAAGGTCAGATATATTGTTAAGTATGGTTGTACACTCTATTGAAAATGTACAAGTCATAACATTTGAATCATTTATTTCAACGTCATCTGGTTCAACTGGCAAAGGTTCTCCCTCAGGAATCGGGTCTGTAAGATATTTATCCTGTTCAGTCTGATTCCCATCAGAATAAATCCTTGAATCTTCTGGTTCTGTCTCCTGTTCAATTTCCTCATATTCATCATAATACAATATATCTTCTGGAATTTCAACATAATCCGTTTCTTCAACGAAAGAAACTGTTTCAGTTGGGATAACCGTTGTATTTTCTGGTACAGTTGTACTTTCCAAAAAACTTATTGTAGTTGTTGATTTGTTTTTTGTTATTACAGTACTTGTAATTGTTGTACTGGTAGTTTCAGTTTTTTCAGAATCTGGTTTTATAATATATTTACCATAAGTTTCTGATACTGAAAAATTAAGGATACTACTATCTGTTCCAGTTACAGAAACATTTCCCACTGAGATTAACTCATCATTAAATGCCGAAACATTTTGTACTTCCCAACGCTCGTCAAGATAAATAGATAATAGTGAATTAAACCCAAAGCTTTCTTCTGACATAAATTCAACTTCTATCGCATTATCCTTTTTATAAATATCAACAGCCATATTCAATTGATGTGGCTCTGAAATTTCACTGCCAAATATTGTCCATTCATATTTTATACCATTAGATTCTCCTGTAAATATACTTATCAAATTATCATTCTTAATTTGTCTGAATATTTCTTCTTCAATTATTCCATTTTCAGGAATAGTAATTTTTTCATTTATAGTTCTGGAGGTAGTATTTCCGCAACTACAAATGCATACCACAAAAAGTGGGACAAGAACCTGTATTAATTTTCTTTTTAAACTTTTCATTTTTTCCTCCAAAATTTTCCACATATAAAAATGCTCCTCTATAAATATAGCGGAGTCTTCTCACCAAAAGTATATTATATGATACGGCAAATGCTGACTTATGAAATGCAATTATGCAAAAATAATTCTCTTTGGAACTTTCAAATACAGTAATGGTGGTTGTTCAGGATTCTTACCTGATTTATTTACTCAGTTTACAACTTTTCAAACCGCATCATTTTATTTAATTATATTTAAATCCGTATTATATTTTCATAGCCAAAAATACAATCATGAATCTATTATATAATATGTTTTTATGTTTGTCAAGAAATTTTTTTCATAAGAAATCCCTCACCTTTCGTCAGACCTAAAAGTGAGGGATAAAATAATTATTAAATAAGCATCTGACGCATCAAACATAAATCGAATACATCGATTCTGCCATCTTCATACAAATCTCCGGCTTTCCAGTTGTTAATCGTGCCGGAATTAAGAATATATTTCTGCATTGCGACAATGTCTGCAACTGAAAGCACTCCATCTGCATTAACATCGCCCTGAACAATCTCATCAGTAACAATTACCGAATATCCGACACAGCCTGATGACTGACCATTTACACCAAGTGTTACAGTTTCTCCTGATTTGACTTTCTTTCTATAAAGAACAAATTCAACATCATTTGAAGATTTTAAACTAAGACCAGATTTTTCCCATTCATTAAGCCATTCAGGAACAGTGGCAACACGTGAATCCAATGCAATATAAACATTTATATCAGTTCCAGCTTTAAATGTACCTAATATATTTGTAAAATTCTTTGAATCACAAGCTGATTGAATTATTTCAGCACCAACAAGAGAATCAGGTACATCAATGTATGTAAACTCTCTGTCACCAAAAATCAAAGTACCATTTTTCAAACCATCTGAAATCGACCAATTCATACAATTAGCATCATCAAGTACATTAAGATTTTTTATAAGATTGCCATTCAGAGTAATTCTTTCTTTACTGAACTTAAAATAATTCATATTTATAAGATAGCCGTCATCTCCGGTAAACTTAATATAAAGGTCATGTTTACCGGTAATAGTGCTTATATTACAAGAAACATCTGTCCATTCCTGCCAATTTCCAGTGCCTTTCACTGAAAATGTAGTAACAGGAGTTTCATTCATATTATCAAGATAAAGTTCAATACCAGCAGAACCTCCAGAAATTCTGGCAACAAAACTCTTAGCACCATCATCGAAATCAATATTCCTGAACATTATATAATCGCCGTTTTCTATATAGCCTACATTTTGCCCGCCTTCTGAACAGTCTTCAATTTTAACACCAGATTGTTCATTATAACTTTCTGCTTCAATAGTTTCAAAAGCAGATGTATAGGTAACTTCAATTTCAGGCGAAAGAGTAACTACGCCTTCCGGAAATGCATCGACAGTAAGGTCATTAATATAATATTCGATATTAGTATAACCTTGTCCGCAATAATCTCCATTTACATCTGATGAATCATTAGGGTCAAGTCCCCTTGCAATTTCCCAATCATCAGGCATACCGTCATTATCGGTATCCACAATAGTTTTTGTAAGCACTGCTGATGGATATTCATAAGTCACTCCGCATTGTATATTATATTTATCAAGATTTGCTTTTTGACTATCATCTGCATCATCATATGAAGCTGTACCACTAAGATTTCCTGTACCTGTTTTAGTTTCATAAACAGCCTGTTGGTCAACTGCCGTTCTAAGTGAAGAAGATATTCCATTACCTGCATATTCAAGTACGTGTTCATAAGAATCTTCAGCACTTTCAGCCGTTAAAGCAGTAGAAACATTTATACCATTAACTGTCGTTTTAAAGGCATCATCACTTCTTAAGGAATCAATAGTTATACCAAGTCCATCTTTAACTTTTATGCCATTCCAGTTGTCAGAAGTAATTGATTCATATATAGTATCATCTTGATTCAACATACGATTTCCCTCAAGGTAAATACCAAAATTCTCCGGTTTAGTACTACTGTCAACGTTAACATAATTTTTGCCGCCAGTTGTACCGTTACCCATTTTCAGAGTATTTCCCACATAATTCAAATGACCGATAGTTCCATATGCTGTTTGATACGCCCAGTTATAAATAACATTATTTGTAAAGTCAGCTGTTTCAGTTCCAACGACTTTGCCACGGAAATTACGTGATACATTATGAATAATCAAATTATGGTCAAATGTACTGTAACCTTTTCCCATCATAAGTCCAAAACCATGAATTCCCTTACTATGACCGCCCCAAGAATCTGCCGGTCCAATTATAGAATATTGTACAGTATAATATTCATTATTGGAATAAAGACCCCATTGTTCGTCAGTTGTCCAGCTCATAGAACAATGGTCAATAATAGAATTAGAACCCTTAGCACCACCCCATGCATCATTTCCGCTGCTGGTCGCCTTATATGGCCCAGGTCGTGAACTGATAAAACGACATATGATATTATCCCCACTCATTCCAAGCTTATAATTTTTAAGAGTTATACCTGAACCACCCGGAGCAGTTTGTCCGGCAATTGTAACATTGCTTGAAACAAGTACATTACTTTTCAATTCAATAGTTCCGCTCACATCAAATACCACTATTCTATTGGATTGGCTGACTGCATCACGAAAAGAACCAGTACCACTATCATTAAGATTTGTCACATGATATACTTCTCCGCCTCTTCCGCCGGTCGCATAACTTCCGCCACCCACTGCCCCTGGAAACGCAAGAACATTTGAAGTCGTTTCTGCTGTAAACTTTTTAACAGGAACATTACTTGTCAATGATAAAGCAACGATTACAGCACAAAAAGCAGATATGATTTTATTTTTTTTATGCATATTAATAAACCCTCCCAAACAAAATATAAAAGCACCTTTAAATTATTTTCATTATATACTATACTTTTCAATTTGTCAAGGTATTTTTGTTGAAATTCCTCAAAAAACTAATATAATTAACCCCTTAAAGTTCATACAGCATTGATTCTGTGTATTTACTCTAAGGGGGAGTTATAATATTACTGTTCAAATTTTGGCATAAGTTGTAATTTATGAAGATTATTATTATGCATTCTGTCAATCTTATTTTTAAGTTGTGGTTTATCTGAAAGGTCTGTAATACCTCTTATATAAGTATCAAGTTCAGCATAAGTAAATCCAAGATTTTCTTCATCAGTTTTACCACAAAGTCCGTCAATAGGAACTTTATGTACAAGTTCATAAGGCAAGCCAAGTTCTTCGCCTATCTGAAGAATCTCTGTAACTGTAAAATCAGATAAAGGTGAAAAATCTCCGGCAGCGTCACCAAACTTTGTAGAATATCCAACCCAATCTTCCGAAAGGTTACAAGTATTGACAACACGACCTCCAATAGTTCCAGCGACTGCGTAAAGTGTAGTCATTCTTATACGTGCAGGGGTATTAACGATTGCCTGATTTGATGGTTCTATATGTTTTTTCAGTTCTGTCATAAAAGAATTTACAGTTTCACCAACATTTATAATATAGTGTTCTATACCCAAAGTTTTTACAAGCAATCTGCTATATTCTATATCTGACTGTTCGCCTTGAGGCATAAGAACCCCTATAACACGTTCCTTGCCCAATGCTTTAACACAAAGTGCCGCCGCAACTGAACTGTCTTTACCTCCTGAAATACCTATAACTGCTTTTGTTGTTGGTGAAGCATTTTCCTCAAAATATTTTTTTATCCAGACTGTTATATTTTCAACAGCCTGTTTAGCGTTAAAGCTTTCCATAAAATACCTCCATTTTTTTATAGTATATAAGATTTATTTTGAATCAATTTTTTGAGTAATAATTTCAATAGCCTTGTTATACTGGTCATCAGAATCAGAATTTTCTACAATATAGTCCGGAGTAATTCCGACGCCATCATAACAATCCGAAATCACTGTTTTGTATTCTGCAATAGTAAGTACCACTGCTCCTCCATTTGAAAGTTCAATAGTTGATTGCATAACACCTTTTCCATAAGTAGTTTCGCCTATAACTTCTGCTTTTCCGAAATCTTTCAATGCTGCGGTAAATAATTCTGCTGCACTTGCTGTATGACCATTCACAAGCACAACCATAGGAATATTCATTTCAGATGCATCAGAACAAATTATAGTATCTGAATGACCATCATTATATTCAGCTGTTGCAATAACACCTTCTGGCAATAATGGGTCAAGGCAATCTTCAAGTGAATCAAGTAATCCGCCACCATTTTCACGAAGGTCAAATATAATACCTTTTGCACCATTATTATTAAGTTCGTCAAGTATTTCTCTAAACTGTTGATAAGTATTCTTTTTAAATCCGGATATTTTTATATAACCTATTTCATTATCAAGCATTTCACCGGTAACAGTTACCATTTCGATTTCACGTCGAGTCAGTGTATATGCTTTATCTTTATTATCATGACGGATAGTAAGATTCAATTCTTTCTCATTTGTATCGGACATAAGTTCCATTGATTTTTCAAAACCATTTTCAAGCACATCGACATTATTTACAGCAACAATAAAGTCACCTATATTTATATCAAGTTCGCTTGCCGGAGAATTCTCCATGATTCCAGCAATTTTTATATATCCGCTTTCGTCTTGCTGAAGAGTAAATCCAAAGCCTGTCATTTCTCCAGCGGTATCGCTTTTTTCATCGGCATACTCATCAGCTGTAAGATATCTGGAATATTTATCATTCAATCCAGAAATATAGCCTTTCAAAATACTGTCAATCATGTTATCTTCATCAATATCCCCATAGAAATTTTCGCTTACTATATTTTCCATTGTCTGAAGGTATCCATATTTTTCATTAAAATTATTCATTATAAACAACGCTGTCAATATAGATGTTGAAATAATAGCTAATACAATAAGGCTTACTGTCATTCCAATACTAACTTTTTTATTCAATCAAATCACGCTTTCTTAAAAGAAAAGGGCAGTTTTATAATTACTGCCCATATAATTTTATTGACTTACATAATTAAGGGGGTCTTGTTGAGTTCCATTAACACGCACTTCAAAATGAAGATGTGCTCCTGTTGACCAACCTGTTGAACCTACTGTACCTATTATCTGACCCTGTTGTACATAATCTCCAACAGAAACAGACGCTGATGTAAGATGACCATAAAGAGTAGAATATGTACCATCATGCTGAATTATAATATAGTTTCCGTAACCGCCTCCGCAGCCACAGCTGGAAGTTTTAGCATAATTATGGGTACATGAATTAGATACATATGTAACTGTACCTGCTTTTGATGCACAAACAGATGCTCCCATTATTCCTGCATCACCGACATCAATACCTTTATGGGTTGTACCCCAACGAGCACCGAATATACTTGATATATAATAATATCCGGGAGTAGGCCATATAAACCCTGATGATGGTTTTGATATTGTAGTTGTGGTAGTAGTAATAGCATTTGTTGTGGAAGTTGTGCTTGTAGTTGTTGTAGATGTAGTAGTTGAAGAGGTTGTAAACGCAGAAGTTGTAGTAATTTTTTCTGGTGCATTAGTATATGTAGTAGTTGTTGTATATACTGGAAGTATTGTATTTTCAGTAGTAGTTACAGGAATATTTGTAGTAATTATTGTTGTAGTAGTCGGAATAGTTGTTGTTGTGGTAGTGGTAGTTGTTGTAGTGGTTGTAATCGTGGTAGTGGTAGTGGTAGTAGTTGTTGTTGTAAGAAGTTCAGCTTGTCTTGATGCCTCTTGTCTTTCAAGTTCTCTTGATGTTTCCTGACGTTCAAGTTCACGTGATTCTTCTTCTATTGAAGCTTGTTCTCTTGATGCCTGTTCTCTCGATGCATTTTCTTTTGATGTTTTTTCAGCTTCTATGCGTTCTTGTTCTATACGTTCATTTTCCAGACGGATAGCCTCTTGTTCCTCTGCAATACGTTTTTGTTCTTCTTCATAACGTCTTTGGGCCTCTTGAGCATTTTGCTGTATTATAGCCTCAATTCTTGCATTTTCCTTATCGAGTTCTTCTATATACTTTTGAGTATCTGTTTTAGACTGGTCAAGACGAACCTGTTCAAGTTGTATTCTGTCAATAATTTCCTGAGTCTGAATCATTTTAGAATTAAGCTGTTCTATTTCGTCAGATTTTTCATTAATTTTTCTTTGCTGTTCTTCATATTTTGATTCAAGGGAAAGTTTTTCAAGTTCAAGGTCTGTTTTAGTTTTTTCAAGGTTATCTATTTCGTCAAGCAACTTGTTAATAAGTTCCTCATCATACGAAGCTATTCTGTTAACCATTTCCATACGTGACATTATATCGTAGAAACTTGCCGACCCCAATACAACCTCTGCAAGCTGTTCATTTCCCGCAACGTACATAGTGCAAAGACGTTGTTTAAAGAGTTCGATATTGCTGTCTATGAGTTCCTGTTGAATGCCGATATCAGAATCCAGTTTATTTATATTAGACTTTGTCTGAGATATATCTTCATTCAATTTATCAAGTTCATTATTAAGCAGAAGGATATTTTGCTGAATAAGGTAAATCTGGTCAGAAAGAGTTTCCTGATATTCTTTTTGATTTTGTTTATCATTTTCAAGTTCAATTATTTTAGCTTCATATTCAGCAATTTTAGCTTCATTAGCTTTTCTTTCTTCTTGAATTTCTGCAACTGTTCTTGCGGAAACATCAATTTGTCCAGCATCAGAAGATGGATAACCCACAATTATTCCAGCTGATATTGCAGAACAAGTCACAAAAGCAAGAATTTTTTTGACTATGATTAATTTTTTCATACAAGTAGCAGTATTACTGCTGTCTCCTTTCATAACATACTCCAACCTTTATTAAAGGCATGGGGAATTTAACATTACTAACAAACTACACATGGTTTTTATATGTTTCTAACTATTTAAATACTAAATCATTATAATGCTGAGAATACATACTTTTAATATATTGTTCTGAACCTCCCACGACTAAAGTCGCAGGGTTCTTGGGAACTCTCTCCTAATGGAAAGATATTTATCAATATTTGGGAAAAATCCATGTATTGAACATTCAGGCATCAGACACAAAAGATGATATCCTGATTACATATTATATCATAAATCATTCAGTTTGTCAACATTTTTATGGGCTAATATATTCAAGAGGGTTAACAGCAACTCCATCAATACGGAATTCAAAATGCAGATGTGCCCCTGTTGACCAACCTGTTGAACCCACTGCACCAATTGCTTGTCCTTGTTGCACATAATCGCCCACGGAAACGGTTGCATAAGCCATATGTGCATATATTGTTGAATAAGTTCCATCATGAGAAATGATAACATAATTACCATAATCTCCACCACAGCCACAGCTTCCGTCCTTACCGTAGTTGTGAACACAAGAATTATATACAGATATAACAACGCCATCTCTGACTGCACACACAACAGCACCATCAATACCGGCATCACCGACATCTATTCCCCTATGCTGAAGACCTTCACGTTCACCATAATAACTTGTAACATAATAATAATTTGGTGTAGGCCATATATATGTTTGTTCAGATGGTTCTGGAATAGATTCGCTTTGAGGTGGATTCTGCTCCTGAATCCATTGTTCATATAGATTTTTGTTTTCTGAAATTTGTGTTTCTTGTTGTTTTTTCAACAGTTCCTGCTGTTTTTTGCGTAATTGTTCTTCTTCATACAATCTTTGAGCCTCTTCAGCCCTGCGTTTTATTTCTTCTTGAATTTGCTGTTCCTGTTCATCGAAATCAGCACGAAGTTTTTCAGCATCTTCTTTGGAATTCTGAATTTTATTTTGCTGAGCGGATATCTGTTCAACAACCGACTGTGAATACAACATTTTTTCATTAAGTGATTGTATTTCAGCCGTTTTTTCTGATTTTTTAGTTTCCTGTTCAGCGAGTTTCATTTCAAGACTTTGTTTTTCAGTTTCAAGGTCTTTTTTATCCTTTTCGAGATTAGTTATATCATTCAGAATACTACTAATAAGTTGTTCATCATATTCTGCCATATTATTAACTACTTTAAACCTTGTCATCATATCGTAAAAACTTTCCGAGCCAAAAAGAACAGAAATAATACTATCATTATCTCCGGTCATATACATAGCACAGAGTCTTTTTTTAAAAAGTTCTATACTTTCATCAACTTGTTTTTGCTGTTCAACTATACTATAATCAAGAAAACTTATATTATCATTGGTGTTCTTTATATCGCTTTCAAGTTTTTCAAGTTCCTGATTAAGAAGTGATATATTTTCTTGTATAAGGGCAACTTGTTCGGCAATAGCCTGCTGAACTTCCTGCTCACCTGAAATACTTTCGTTTAAATCAGAAATCTGTTTTTCATATTCAGCAATTTTTTCTTCATTCAATCTTCTTTCTTCCTGAATCTCAGGAATTGTCTTTGCAGAATTTTCCTCTGATGCAAAATTAATTATCGTTCCGGCAGATACAGCCGAACATATCAGAAAAGTGAAGATTTTTACTAATATTTTTTTCATAGACTGCCTGCCAAATCCTTTCATTCAGACGTCAAGATGTTTACGTGTACTAATGACGCTTCCAACCGCTCCAACAATAGCACCTATCAGCAAATATCCCAAAAGCACATATAATCTTATTTGTGAAAAAGGAATAATATTTTCAACATTAAAAGCACTCATAAGGGCCGTCTGTGTGCTTAACATTCTGTATACTGAACGATATATAGCCCATGTAATAAAAAACGCACCCGTTCCGGAAAAGAAACCTGTAACCATACCTTCAACGAAAAATGGCATACGTATAAATATATTGGTAGCACCAACATACTTCATGATTTGAATTTCTTCACGTCTTGAATACACACTTGCTTTGGTTGTATTGGAAATCATAATCATTGATACAACAGTAAGAGCAATTATTACTGCACCTGCTATTAAAGTTGCCATTTTACGAAGCTCTATAAGAAACTCTGCAACTTGTGTAGAAGAATTTACTTCCTGAACATCTTGTATTTTTGATATTGCATCTGTTGTATCAGCAATAAGAGAAACATCTTTAATAGTTACACTGAAACCATCTGGCATAAAATCGTAACCATCAATATAATTAAAAATAGCACGTCCTCTGCTGTCAATTTTACCACGCATACGTTCAAGAGCCTGTTGTTTTGAAATATATTCAACATTATTAACATTATCAAGAGAAATAAGTTCTGATTGTATTTCAGACACTCTTGATTCTTCAGTACCCACATTTAAATATACTGCAATTTCATTTTGGTCATTAAGGCCAGTAATCATTGAATTAATGTTGATATAGAATAATCCTGCTACTCCAACAAGCAATAACGATATAAGCAAAACACAAAAAGTTGCAAATGTCATCATTTTATTTTTCCAGATATTTTCAACACCTTGGTCGGCAAGATATTTAAAACCACTTAACTTCATGGTTCACCTCCCTGAGAGTTTTCCATAATAGCAGAAATTATATCATCTGCACTTACAGGAGGAGTATTATCCAACGATGCTATTAATTTATCAAGGTCATTATTTTTTGCGACAGGAACATCATTAACAATGATTTCCTCCTGAAACGTAGTTTGAGTATTATTGGAATATTCTCTCTCATCACCAGATTCTTCCGATAAATCTTCTTCATAATCGTCATCTAAATCCATATCAGGGAATTCTTCTTCTCCAAGTAATTCTTCAGCATCGGCATCATTATCATGCTTAAAGCTTTCCGGAACAGGCAATATAGCTGGTTCATAATCAGCCATATCATCAGAAATACCTGCAACAATTTCATCAAATACAATTTGACCATCATTAATATTTATAATACGTCCGCCAAAATGTCTGACAAGGTCATGTTCATGGGTAACCATAAGAATAGTTGTTCCCTGGTCGTTTATACCCTTAAGAAGTTCAACAATTTCATAAGAAAGTTCGGGGTCAATATTGCCAGTTGGTTCATCAGCGATAATAAGCTGGGGATCATTGACCAATGCTCGTGCGATTGCAACACGTTGCATTTCCCCTCCGGATAGTTCGTCCGGATAGGAATTTGCCTTATCTTGCAGACCAACAAGTCCGATAACATATGGAACACGTTTTTTTATATGTTTTACAGGAGCATCAATAACACGCAACACAAAAGCAATATTTTCATATACTGTCATTGATGGAATAAGACGGAAATCCTGAAATACAAATCCCAGTGTACGACGAAATTCAGGAATCTTATTTTTTTTAAGTTTTCCAAGATTATAGCCGTTCACAGTAACAGAGCCACTTGTAGCGTCTATTTCTTTAAGAAGCAACTTAATCATTGTACTTTTTCCCGCACCTGATGAACCCACTACAAAAGCAAAGTCACCATCATTTATTTTAAGATTGACATTATTCAGAGCGTCGACCCCACTTGAATAAGTTACAGATACATTTTTAAGTTCTACCAAACAATTACACCTACCTTAAAAATATATATAGCGGACGGATAAGCGTCCGCTTAATTTATGGGTGGTCAGAATTTAACTGGTTTAGAAGAGAGATATTTTTTAACCATAAGAGCTATTTTAAATATTATAGCATGGTCAAATTCACGTAAATCAAGACCAGTAAGCTTTTTAATTTTTTCAAGTCTGTACACAAGGGTATTTCTATGTACAAAAAGCTTTCTTGATGTTTCAGAAACATTCAGGTTATTTTCAAAGAATTTCTGAATTGTGAAAAGTGTTTCATGGTCAAGTGATTCAATACTTCCGACCTTAAATACTTCATGAAGGAAAGTTTCGCAGAGTACTGCCGGCAAATGATAAATAAGTCTTGCAATACCAAGATTATCATAACTTACAATAGCCTTATCTGTATCGAATACTTTTCCTACTTCAAGAGCCATCTGGGCCTCTTTAAAGGAACTTGCAAGTTCCTTGACGCCAACAACAGGAGTACCAATACCAACATTTACTCTTGTATAGAATTCGCTGCTTAATGTATCAGCAATTGAGCGTGCAAGTTTTTCAAGGTCTTTGGAATCAACTGTGCTTTTAAGTTCCTTAACAAGAACTATATCACTTTCATTTATGTTAAACACAAAATCCTTGTTCTTATCAGGGAAAAGATTCTGTATAACATCATAAGCAGAAATATCGTTTGCAGATATAATTCTTATAAGGAATACTGCACGGCTGATTTCTGCATTAAAATGAAGTTCACGTGCCTTAATTACAATATCTCCTGGAAGAACATTATCAAGGATAACATTTTTTATAAAATTGTTTCTGTCATATTTTTCGTCATAATACTGCTTGATATTAGAAAGAGTAATAGCAAGTATACTTGCATATCTTGCAGCAGAATCGTCTACACCCTCAACGAATACAGCATACTCCGGTTTTACTCTTGAACCAAATGGTTTGTAGGTAAAACCATCTCTTATAAAGATATCATGTGAATCACTTAAATCAAGAGACACAAATTCATTAGTAGTGCCTATTCTTGTCAAATCACTGCAAGCCATAATTGTAGCTGTTTCATCAACAACACCTATTGTTGCGTCAATTGTATCACGCATTTGATGTATTAAACCTTGAAATAATCTGTTGGACATATGATTAAATCCTTTCTATCATAGTAAATATATTTTTGCTTTATGGAACTTGTTAACAGTTTCATGATATATTACAAATTGTAACATATTTTTTCAGCTTATTTGTTAACAAAGTGTTAATTTTTTCTTTTTTCATGTGCGTAAGTCACAAATTAAAGTGTTAGTTTTATTGTAAAAACAACAAAACCAGTAATATTTTTGTAACCAAAACGTAATTTCATTTGATACAAAATGTATTATCGGGAAATACTCATGTAATATTCCAGATTACATTTTTTCAGGTTTATCAATATTGAGAATTTCAAGAACATTTCTAAGAACCTGTCTTACTGCAACGCAAAGCAATATTCTTGAATTCATAAGTGCTGGAGTTTCAGCATTTTTAACACTGCAAGCATCATAAAATCTATGGAACAATGTAGCAAGGTCAACAGCATACTTTGTAATTTTTGCAGGGTCGTATGATTTTGCAGAAAGGTTTATTTCCTTTGGCAGAGAAGCAATATGACGAATCAATTCAACTTCACGTGAATTATCAAGAATGTCAAAATCAGCTGTTTCAGGAATTTCTATACCTTCAGATTTAAGATTTGCAATAAGACTGCATATTCGTGCATGAGCATACTGTACATAGTAAACAGGATTCTGTGATGATTTTTCAACAGCAAGGTCAAGGTCAAATTCAAATTGAGAATTAGCCTCACGGAGATTGAAGTAAAATCTTGCTGCATCAATTGGTATTTCATCAAGGAGAGTCACAAGAGTTATAGCCTTACCGCTACGTTTGGAAAGTTTTACTACTTCACCATTACGAACAAGTCTTACCATTTGCATAAGTACAACATCAAGCTTATCAGCATCTACTCCTAAAGCTGTAAGGGCTGATTTAAGTCTCGGAACATATCCGTGATGGTCTGCACCCAATACATTTATAGCCTTATCAAACTTTCTTGTAACAAGTTTATCATAATGATATGCGATATCTGGAACAACATAAGTCGGAATACCATTTGCACGTACAAGCACAAAATCTTTATCCACTCCGAAATCAGTAGCTTTGAACCATATAGCACCCTCCTGTTCATAAGTATGACCAGTTTCACGGAGTTTATCTACAATACGCATTGTTTCGCCCGAATTATGCAAAGTGCTTTCTCTGAACCAGTTATCATATACAATACGATATTTTTTAAGGTCACGTTCAAGGCCCTCAATATTAAGTGGCAATGCATATTCAACAAGTGCTTTTCTTCTGTCATCTTCTGAAAGATTTTCAAGTTCATTCGAGTGGACATTATAATAATTCATAGTATGTTCAATAATATCTGTACCGAGATATACATCTTCAGGCATTTCAAAATCCCCGTCTTTTTCGCTTCCGGAATATATTTCAGCACATATTTTTTCAATATCATCTTGATATTTTTCAATCACCTTCTGACCTTTTTCAGAACATAACTGCATATATCTGAGTGAAAGGGACTTGCCGAATTTCTGAATCTGATTTCCGGCATCATTTACATAGAATTCACGTTCAGCATGATATCCTGCCCATTGAAGAACGCTTACTAAACAGTCTCCGATTGCACCTCCACGAGCATTTCCTATATGCATAGGGCCGGTTGGATTGGCAGAAACAAATTCAACAAGGACTCTCTTACCCTTTCCGAAATCTGTTTTTCCATAATTATCTTTTTCCTCAAGAACGTTCTGAACAACATCAGAAAACCATTTACGTGAAAGAAAGAAATTTATAAAGCCTGCTCCGGCAACTTCACAACGTTCAAAGAGAGAACCTGAAAGTTCTATTCTTTCACAAATAGATTCGGCTATTTTTCGTGGAGCATTGCGGAAAGCCTTTGCACAGACCATTGCCACATTAGACGCAAAATCACCATGCGATTTGTCAGCAGGAATTTCTATATTGAAATCCAGTACAGGTACTGCCGGAAAAACGCCATCAGATATAGTTTTTCCAAGTGCCTCGGTAATAAGTTCACGAAGCTGAATCGATGCTTTATTTATATAATCTGCCATAATAAGATTATCCTTTCTGATTATTATTCTGAATAGTTATTGTAATCTCATTGTCCGATAATTTCGAGGCATTGAGGTCAAGAGTGTATTTCAGATAAAGTTTACCATCTTCATGCAAAGTATTCTGAATAGCATGTGTATACACGCCTATCTGAAACATTCCAAATGGTGTTCCATACTGACAATAAGTTTTTTTGTCTTTTTCAAGCAATAAAAGTGAGTTTGAAGTACCGGTACGCATAACCGATGCCTCATGGTCAGTCACTTTTACTGATGTAACAGAACCTTCAAAACCTGTTGCCTCAGTATCTTCATAAGTAATAGTAATGCAGTTTTTATTACAGGTTATTTCTGCATTGGTGAAAAGTTCTGATTCAGTTCTTTCGCCGTCCTGTACCTGAACACTCAACAGCGAAATTAATTGTTTTTTTTTCAAATTCATACTC
>CAZTUV010000016.1:10797-19574 GCA_964616595.1 uncultured Alistipes sp. | reverse complement strand
ATTATAATATAGGTATAAAAAAGAAAGGATTCTGAATTAAATGGAAAATTTAATAAAGTCAGTTATTTCGGTTCTTCCGAAATCTTTACAGGACATATATTATAAGTATGAGGAAAAATGGATGTATTTGCTTTTTGGAGGACTTACAACAGTTATATCTATTATATCAAAGCTTATAATTTTTGCATTGATTCCTGGTAAACCCGTCTGGGAAAATACAACAGTTGTTATACTTTCCTGGATACTTGCTGTAACTTTTGCATTCTTTACAAATAAAAAGTATGTATTTAAGAATGTTACAAAAACAAGGCAGGAGTTCCGGAAAACATTTGTGTCATTTTATGGTGGCAGAGTTGCTACACTTTTAATGGAATGGTTAATATTTGCTATTTGTTGTGACTGGCTTGGATTTAATCAGACTGTTATTACATTTCTTAGTCAGGTGTTGATTTTCGTGGCAAATTACGTAATCAGTAAAGTTTTTGTATTTCGTAAGAAAGATGAGAAAATTGAATGACTGTAAATATTGGAAATGTACCTGTAAAAAGAACTGCTGTCCTTGCACCGATGGCAAGCGTTGCTGACCGTGCATACAGACTTATGTGTAAAAAATATGGTGCATCTTATTTAGTAAGTGAAATGGTTTCGGCAAAGGGAATATGTTATAGTGATAAGAAAACATCTGATTTATGCACGGTTACAGATGAAGAAAGACCTATGGCAGTACAGCTTTTTGGAAGCGAACCGGATTTTATGGCAGATGCCGTAAAAATAGTATTGCAATATAATCCGGATATTATTGATATAAATATGGGTTGTCCTGTTCCAAAAGTTGTAAATACCGGAGCAGGTTCAGCACTTATGAGGGATATCAGACTTGCTGGCAAAATTACAGAATCGGCTGTTAAATCAGCAGGAAATGTTCCAGTAACCGTTAAAATACGTTCTGGTTGGGATTCCGAGCATATAAATGCTGTCGAAATGGCAAAAGCCCTTGAAAATTCCGGAGCGTCAGCCGTTGCTGTTCATGGAAGAACAAGAGAACAGTTTTATAGTGGAACGGCAGACTGGAATATTATAAAACAAGTTAAAAATAATGTTAATATTCCTGTAATAGGTAACGGAGATGTTACTGATATCAATTCCTGCCTTAAAATGTATCAGGAAACCGGCTGCGACCTTGTTATGATTGGCAGGGGAAGTTATGGAAATCCGTTTGTTTTTGAGGAAATTAATGCATATTTTAATGGCGGAAATTATATTAAACCTAGTGTTTCAGAAAAAATGCGTGTGATGCTTGAACATATTCGTCTTATAATAAATATGAGCAAGAAATCAGAAGAACTTGCTATGCATGAGGCAAGAAAACACGCAGCATGGTATATGAACGGTTATTATGGGTCGGCAAAATTCAGAGGACGTTGTTATCAGTTGTCGTCATATACGGAAGCAGAAGAACTTGCAAATGAATTCATTGAATTGCAATCTCAGCATGGCTTTTATCCTTAAAGTAAAAATGCACAATTTTTATACTGAAAATTTGTATAAATAACCAAAAGCAAGAAATAATAATTATTAAGACTAAGTTTGCACCTTAAAATCGACGTTTTTCAGTTGCGGTTATTTGAGGGAAATTTGAACTTAATCAATTTGTCTGATTTTTTTGAAAAAATTTAATTGCAAAATTGAAAATTATGTGATATAATTGGAAAGGAACAAAGAGCTTTTAATATGTTGACTTTTTGTGAGGGAATATAAAATGATTTTTAAAAAAATATTGTCGTTTGTTTCTGTTGTTGCTGTTACTTTAGGTTGTACAGCTTGCGGAAATCAACAGGTGGGTCAGGTTAATAACAGTGAACTTGATTTCCCAGAACCTCAGACTGTTACTGAAACTACTACAATAGAAGAAGAAACTACCACCGAACCAGTTGCAGAAGATAAGAGAGTTCATGTTGTTGCGGCAGGTGATAATCTTATTCACTATTCAGTATTTAAGAACGCTGAAGCATATGCTGCTAATGAAGAAGGCGTAAATTATGACTTTAAGCCTATTTATCAGAATGTGAAATATCTTATTGAAGATGCTGATCTGGCTATTCTTAATCAGGAAACTATTATATCAGAAAGCAATCCTGTAAGAGGTGCAGACGGTGGACAACTTATATTTAATTCTCCGCCCGAAGTTGCAGATGCTGTTATTGACCTTGGATTTGATGTGTTTACAATGGCTAATAATCATTTGCTCGATATGGGAACTTCTGGTCTTGAGGAAAGTATAAATTTCTGGAATCAAAAGGCAGAAGAATATGACCTTACTGTTCTTGGAGCATACCTTAATGAGGAAGATTCCGAAAATATACGTATCCGTGAAGTTAATGGAGTGAAAATAGCTTTCCTTGCATACGCTGAACATATAAATGGCTTTTCTATTCCAGATGATTCGCCACTCAGAGTTATAATGAACAGTGAAGAAGATGTTATTGAACGTCAGATAAAACAGGCAAGTGAAATCGCTGATGCTGTAATAGTCTCGGCTCATTGGGGTGTTGAAGATACTCATCTGGTTTCAGAAGACAGAATTGAACTTGCTAATAAAATGGTCAATTGGGGTGCTGATGTTATTCTGGGCTGTCATACCCATACCGCTGAAACTATGGAATGGATTGAGCGTGATGACGGTACAAGAGGATTTGTTTACTATTCTATGGGTAATTTCGTTTGTGCTCAGACAGATAACTTTAATCTTGTCGGAGAACTGGCTGACTTTGATATAGTTATTGATGGCGAAACAGGCGAAACTTATCTTGAAAATGTCGGTGCAATTCCTACAATAGTTCATTATGATGACGGGAATTTTTCTAATATAAGAATTTATCCATATAGCCAGTACACACCGGAACTTGCATCAAGTCATGGAGTACCATATGCTTATCCAGCAGGTACTTATCCGGAATTCAGCTGGGATATATTAAATGATATTATAAACAACAATATTCCTGAAGAATTCAGGAAACTTGATAAATAATTTAATCTATTAATATTTTTTTCTTATTAAATAACCGCTTGTTATTAAAGAAAATGCGTTCTGTTGTGCAAACCGTTCAAAAAAGAATATCAGTGTTTATATAAAATACCAAAAAGATTATAAACCTATTTACTTTTTGAACGTACTGTTATATAATGAAATCATGAATAAATGTGACTTTTGATTTATATTTCATTATTGTGTCTTAATCTTAACCACATATGGTATTGGATAATTATGTTATTCAATTGATGAGAAATGACCACGCACACTCGTGACTTTAGTCGTGAGTTAGTGGTCGGATTAAGAACCGTTGGAACTACGGAATGGCTTGGTAAATATCTTTCCGTCAGGAAGAGTCCCTGATATTGCAATTTTGGTTGCGGGAAACTGAATGGGAATATTATTACTTTAGTTTTAAAAAAGTTCCATTAAATTATGATATAATTAAAGGGCGTATGTTCCTTTGTTATATAACATTATTAAAGAAGGAGGAAAAACCATGAAGGCAAAAAAGATAGTCGTTGGTGCAGTATCAACTATGATGCTTTCACTTTCAATTTGTTCTATCGCTCCTGCTGTCGCTGCCGGTGAAACAGTTCAGATATCTGTTGGAAGTACTCAGGCTAAAGCTGGTGAAACGTTTTCAGTAGATGTGTCGTTTGTGAATGTTCCGACTACTGGTATACAATGCTGTGATTTTTCGGTTAAGTATGATAGTAGTCTAATAACAATCGATTCTGTTGAAATCGGTCAGCTCGCTGAAACAGATGCTATGAAAGATGACCCGTCCGCTTCTATGTTGTCAATTTTCGATAGCAATATCAATAATGAAGATGGTATGACATCTTTAATCTGGTCAACAGCTCTTGAAGATTCTTCATACTGGATGAATGGTGATGGCGTTTTCTGTACTTTGAATGGTACAGTTTCCGGTGATGCAACAGGCGATGTATCAATTGAAATAGTGCCGACATCTCGTGAAACATACACGGGTTCCAATGTCACAAATGACGTGATAAGTATTGGCTACTTTGAAAGTAAGGAAGTTGTAAGATATAGTGTTACAACTAATAACGGTAAGGTCACTATCAGTAACAAAGATGATAGTCAGACTCTTATGGGCGATGCTAATTTAGACGGAATAGTTAGTATTTCTGATGCTGTTATGATTATGCAGTGTCTTTCAAATGCCGATGAATATCAACTTACTGCACAGGGTCAGATAAATGCTGACGTTATAGGCGATAATGATGGTGTTACCGGTGTTGATGCTCTGGAAATACAAAAGTATGTAGCAAATATTTCATCAGTTTTTGATTAATAATGTCATTCTGTTGAAGATTATCTGATTTGTCCCTATATCAAGGAATATACTCCCCCTAAAATCTTTTAAGTATTAATGGGTCATACGACCTTAAAGAAAGGAATTATTGCAAATGAAAAAATTATTTTCTGCAGCTACATCACTCGTAATGGCTGCAACAATGGTAGGTGCGGTTGCTCCTGTAGTAGCAGGTGCGGCAGATGCTAAGAAAGCTGTATCACTTCTCGCTTACAAAGATGCTACTTTACCAGATGGCGTAACTAATGAAGGTTCTACACTTACAGTTTCAGCTGATGCTGTTGCTGCTGGTGATGTTACAATCCCAGTTGGTGTATACTTCACAGAAGAAACAGCAGACCTTCTTGCAGCAGCTGTACAGGTTACTGTAAACTCTGAAGATGGCGATGCTGGTAGCGTTAAGTTCTCAGCTGTTCAGCCAGATGATGAATTCTTTGACGAAGCAAAGGAATTTACTTTTGCAGATGGTACATCATTCACAACTAAGCAGGTTGTAGCTTTCGCAGGTTCTTACAACTCAAGAACAGGTTATTCAGCTCACGGTGTATTCCAGATTTTCGCAACTGAAAAGCAGGATTCTGCAAATACTCCAAACGCTTACTTAGGTTTCTCATGGACAAACGGTACTGTAAAGTATAAGTGGTCTGGCGAAAAGTCCGATGATTATCCGATAGTTGTTTTCAATGTAAAGCTTCCAAAGGGTCTTTCTGAAGGTACATATACTCTTGATTACTGTAACTATATTACACAGTATGGTAACCCATCTGTTCTTCTTGAAACAACACAGAAGTATGATGCTATCAACAATAATAACCTTGACCTTAATACTCTTACAATCAAGGTTGGCGATTCTGCTGATACATCAACAACAACTACTACTGCACCTAAGCAGACACAAACTACTACAACAACAGCTAAGCCAACAACTTCAACAACTACAACAGCTAAGCCAAGTGGCAGCGCAACTGTAACAGGTGATTTCATCGTTGATTTCGATAACCCAGATGATGAAAACGGTTACTGGCATGCAGAAGCAGGCGAAGAAGTTTATGTTGATATGCATATCTCTTCACCAGAAAACAAGAAGCCAACAGGTTTTGCTTTCCACCTTTCTGCAGAAGGCGATATCACAATGACAGAAATCTTAACAAAGTCACCTGCATTTGCTGGTACAACAATGGTTGTTAACCCAACTGTTATGAAGTTCAATGGTGTTTGTGTAGGTTCAGATGGTCACGGTATTAACCTCAGCACTGAAAGCAATGTTGCTGCATACCTCACATTCTTCGTTCCAGAAGGCACACCAGATGGTCTCTATGCAGTCGATGTTGTTGACGTAGATATCACTGATGACTCACAGCCAGCTAAGTACTATGAAGTTGGTGTAAAGAAGGGCTACATTCAGGTTGGTGACGTTGTAACAACTGCAACAACTACAACAGCTAAGCCAACAGCTACAACTACAACAACAGCTAAGCCAACAGCTACAACAACTACAACAGCTAAGCCAACAACTTCAACAACTACAACAGCTAAGCCAGGCACAAAGCTTTATGGTGATACAAACTGTGACGGTGTTGTAAAGGTTAACGACGTTGTTCTCCTTAACAAGTACCTCAACGACAGCAAGTCTTATGCTATTACTGAACAGGGCAAGATAAACGCTGACTGCTACAATCCAAAGGATGGTAAGGAACTTACAGCTGAAGATTCTGATGCTATCATCAAGAGCATTGTTCATCTTGTAGAACTTCCTGTTAACGAATAATATTTAAAATTTAATACAAAGGGCGGTTGCCCGGAAAGGAAATGCACAGATGAAAAAACTGCTTTCCGCAGTTACATCTCTTGTCATGGCGGCAACGTTCGTGTCAAGTGCATTTACCTCATCTATCGTAGTTAGTGCTGCCGGCAGTGTCCCTGCTGTGCAGCCTAATGTTAGTATGGGTGGTGTAAAAGATGTAACCGCAAATAAAAATGCATCAGATGCAGATTTTATTGTTGATTTCAACAATCCTGATGATGTTAATGGTTATTGGCAGGCAAAAGCAGGAGAAGACGTTTATGTTGATATGCATATTTCTTCACCTGAAAACAAAAAGCCAACAGGATTCGCTTTCCACCTCTCTGTAGAAGGCGATATCACAATGACTGAAATCTTAACAAAATCACCTGCTTTTGCTGGTACAACAATGGTTGTAAATCCGGCTGTTATGAAGTTTAATGGTGTTTGTGTAGGTTCAGATGGTCATGGTATTAACCTTAATACTGAGACTAATGTCGCTGCATATCTTACATTTAACATTCCAGAAGGTACACCTGATGGTCTTTATGCAATTGATGTTGTCGATGTAGATATTACTGATGATTCACAGCCGGCTCAATATTATAATGTTTCAGTCGAAAAAGGTTATATTCAGGTTGGTGATGCTGTAGATACAATAACTACTACTTCTACTGTTACAACAGCTAAGACAACAACTGTTACTACTGTTTCTTCATCAACATCAAAAACCACTACTGCTACACAGACTACATCTGCAACAACTTCAGCAACAACTACAACTACAACCACAACTTACAAGCCCGCTGAGGGAAACGCTGCATGGGTTATTCCAGAAGTTCACGCTAAAAAAGGCGAAACAGTCACTCTCGATGTAGTAGTTAATGGCGATTCTGACCTCGCAGTAGCAGGTGCAGAGTTTAAAATTTCCGCTGACAGTGCATTCGGTAATCCTGAAGCAAACGGTTCTGAAGCTTATGATTCAACAATCGTTTACAACAAGGAAACTAATGAATATGCATTCGGTCAGGGACAGGGTAAGGGCGTAACCGCTAAAGATGGTGCTGTTATCCTCTCAATTGAATACACTGTACCAGATGATATTACAGCAGGTAAATATCCGGTTTCATGGAGCGACCTTTTCATAAGTGATACAAATGGTCTCGATATCACAAGCAACATTGAAACAGTTGATGGTGCAATTATTATCGACGAAGAATTCGATGGCGAAATCGCTTGGGATATCCCTGAAGTAACTGCTAAACCTGGCGAAACTGTTACTATGGAAGTTGTCGTTCAGGACACTGACAATGTAGCTCTTCCAGTAGCAGGAGCTCAATTTAAAATTACAGCTGATACAGCTGAATTTGTTTCTGTTGACGGTTCAACAGCTTATGGTTCTGATATCGTAAATAATCCAGAAACTGATGAATTTGCATTCGGTCAGGGACAGGGTAAGGGTATTGCAGCAGAAGATGGTGCAGTAGTTCTTACACTTACATACACAGCACCAACAACTCCAGGTGTGTACCCTGTAACATGGTCTGAAGCTTTCATTTCTGATACAAATGGTAACGAACTTACAGAACAAATTAAACTTCTTGATGGTTCTATAACTGTTGAAGACGAAACATTCGACGGCGAAATCGCTTGGGATATCCCTGAAGTAACTGCTAAGCCTGGCGAAACAGTTACTATGGAAGTCGTAGTTAAAGATACCGATAATGCCGCTCTTCCAGTAGCTGGAGCTCAGTTTAAGATTACAGCAGATACAGCTGAATTTGTTTCTGTTGACGGTTCAACAGCTTATGGCTCTGATATCGTAAACAATCCAGAAACTGATGAATTTGCATTCGGTCAGGGACAGGGTAAGGGTATTGCAGCAGAAGATGGTGCAGTAGTTCTTACACTTACATACACAGCACCAACAACTCCAGGTGTGTACCCTGTAACATGGTCTGAAGCTTTCATTTCTGATACAAATGGTAACGAACTTACAAAGCAGATTTCACTTCTCGATGGTTCTATAACCGTTGAAGATGTAGATGCTGCTAAAGGTGAAGTTTCATGGGTAATTCCTGAAGTTGATGCAGAACCTGGTGATACAGTTGTCATGGAAGTTCTTGTCGATGACAGTTCAAGCCCAAGCCTTCCAGTAGCAGGTGCTCAGTTTGTTATTAAGGCTGATTCACCTATCGTTTATGAAAAGGCTGTAGGTTCTGATGCTTATGATGCAACTCTTGTTGAAAACGCTGCAACAAATGAGTATGCATTTGCTCAGTCAAATGGTAATGGCGTTTCTGCTAATGATGGTGATAAGGTTCTTGTACTCACATATACAGTACCTGATGACTGTGAAGATGGCAGATATCCTGTAAAGTGGTCAGATGCTTTCATTTCTGATACAAATGGTCTTGATATCACTTCTAAGGTAAATCTTGTTGATGGTGCTATCAATATTAAAGCTAAGACAACAACATCTACTTCTACAACTACTACTTCCACAACCACAACTACTACAACTACAGTTACAGCAGCTTCCGGAAACATTATCTGGGAAATTGATACTGTTACAGCTGAACCAGGTGAAACAGTTACTGTAAACATGGTTGTAAGAGATG
>CAZTUV010000016.1:7934-10697 GCA_964616595.1 uncultured Alistipes sp. | reverse complement strand
TGAAACAATCAATGGTGCTATAATTGTTAAGGCTAAAACAACAACTACTACAACTACAACTACAACAACTACTACTTCTACAACAACAACTACTACTTTGACTAATATAGATGACGGCAGTGATACAAACACAACAACAACCAATTCTACTAGCGTTTCGAATGATAGTACTACAAATTCAACAACAACTACTACAACTACAACTACAACAACTACTGGCACAACAACTTCCACAACTCTCACATATCCACATTACTATGTAGAACTTACAACAGAAGTTGGTTTCTATTTCAGTCACGATGACGGAACTCGTGAAGGCGGTACAAAGACAGGCGGATTCAGCAAAGACCAGGTTAATGTTTCTGCTATGTTCAGAGTAGACTATGAAGGTGCTGACCCTAAAGATGTAACATCTGAATTTGATGCATCTCTCATTAACTTCAATGGCGAAACCCCTGCAAGTGTATACGACGAAAAAAATACTACATTTAAGTATGAAGTTCCTGTATACTACGGCGATGAGCCTCTTCTCGATGCAGACAAGAATCAAGTTATGATTACTGTTTATATCGGTGTAAAGGGCGACGTTGACCTTAGCAATATCGCAGACGCTGTTGATGCTTCACAGGTTCTCGGTTTCTATGCTGAAACTTCAACAGGTAAAAAACCAGATGAAATAATACTTTCAGAATCAGAACTCGTTGAAGATGCTTCATCAATCTATGACCATTTCGCTGCATTCCTCGGTGATGTAGATAAAAACGAATGGGATCCAGATAACTGGAAGGTTAGAAAGAACGGAAGAATTCTTGATGCTGTTGACGCAAGCCAGATTCTCTCATTCTATGCATACTCCTCTACTGTCGTTGAACCTCTTGGCGATATGACTATTCAGGAAGCTTGGGACCTTTCTTCACCATTCAGATTTGGACAGACTGAAGAATGATTTCTTGACACAATTAAAAAAGGCAGGCCTCTTTTGGTCTGCTTTTTTTTCGGTAAAATCTACATCTTGACAAATACAAAAATATATGATATCATATGATTAATAGAATAACTTAACCAAAGTGATAGATATATTCTCTGTATTTGATGGGGATAACTAATTATTGAAAAATCATTGGTAATATTTTTATAATCAAGCTAATATTCATAATAAATCATTGTTAAAAGCATAAAATTTTACATAAAATTCTTATAAATGTAAATTACGCCGGTTTTTTATGGTGAAATTGTGAAATAAGTACAAAAAATACACCGATTAATCCTCAATAATTTTTTGAAAAATTCTGTGCTATCGCTTGACTTATTGCGTTTTGTGTGATAAAATGTAGTTATGAATTTCTTGGGGATAGTTATAGGTTTAAGGTTGCCCTGTGAAATTTCTCCGGACGTGATTGATTTTTAATCATTGTTTACTTCCGGAAAAAAATATATTAGAGAGGTATAAAACAATGAAAAACTCATTATTTAAAAGAGCTTTTGCTACAGTAGCCGCTGTACCCCTTGCTCTTTCTCAGTGTTTGACTTGTGCATCTTATGCTGTTACAAATGATTCAGCACAATCAACAACTGAAAATACAGATTCATCTGAAAAAGAATCTTATACTCTTAAAGATAACTTATTGTATATTGCTCCTGACCAGATTGAATCTACTTGGTATTCTGCTTTTAATGCAGAACTCATTTCTGTAGGAAATTCAAATCCTAATGGTTATATAAACAAGGATACTATTGTAAATGCTATTCTTAACCATGCAGGTAAGTATGAATCAACAGCTGAAACACTCCTTGGTATACTTGGCGATGAAGATGTTAAGTATACAATTTCGTCAACTGGTGATATTACTATTACTGGTAAAATCGCTAATTTCGATGCTGGCGAAATTATGAACGAACTTTCTGCAAAGTATAAATCAAGTATACTTGCTGATGCTGATTTTAGTTCAGTTGACTGTTCAGGTACATATGAAATAATTCTTGAATGTAGCGACCTTTCAAATGGTAGCACATTCGACGTTAAGGCTAAATACATAGCAAATACACCTGTTAATGGTAAAACAGTATTCGCTGTTGGAGAAATGGCAGATTTCATTTCTGCTAAGCTTTCTGAAATCCAGTCAGTTGCTTATTCATATATCGATAATGCAGGTCTTTCTGATGAAAATGTTGTGAACGCTAAAGCAGATGTCAATAAGTCATGTGCTAAGTATGCAAACTGGATTAGCAAAATTAAGAATAATCAGGATAAGGTTAATACTATCGAAAGAAAAATCAGCAGTCCTGATATGAAGAGCCTTATTGAATCTATGAATAATTACATAGAAAATAATAAGTATGCTAATAAAGTTGAAGATAAGCTTGATAAGGATTTGACTATTCCTGAAACATTTGCAGATATTATGAACAATTCTTTTGTTGTTCCAATATACGAGGCTGTTATTGAACAAATTAATGCTAAATCTGTTCACTATGATATGCAGATAAGCAGAGATGATATTGCTTCATTTGCAGATAATGACCTTTATAATCTTACTGCAACTGCTTCCGCAGGTACTTATACTCTTACAGGCGATTTCCCAGACGATGAAGTTGTTGATTCTGTAAAACATATGGTTGCTACATTTGAAGTTGGAGACATTTACAGTGCTGATGGAAATCTTGCAACAGTAGGCTTTAGAATTT
Source organism: uncultured Alistipes sp. (assembly GCA_964616595.1). GTDB lineage: Bacteria > Bacillota > Clostridia > Oscillospirales > Ruminococcaceae > Ruminococcus. The sequence continues at coordinate 8,012 of CAZTUV010000016.1, read as the reverse complement.
ACAGAGACCCTGTAACAACAACTACTACAACAACAACTACATCAGGAACTGATACAGACACTGATACAACTACAACAA
>CAZTUV010000016.1:0-7834 GCA_964616595.1 uncultured Alistipes sp. | reverse complement strand
CAGACACTGATACAACTACAACAACAACTACATCAGGAACTGATACAGACACTGATACAACTACAACAACAACTACATCAGGAACTGATACAGACACTGATACAACTACAACAACAACTACATCAGGAACTGATACAGATACTGACACAACAACTACAACAACAAGTGGTTCTAATATCAATCTTGATGGTGTAATTAAGAGCTGGTCAGTATCAGTTGAAACTTCAGGTTATGGATTCTATTATTCACATGAAAAGGAATTCAACAAGGCACAGATTGGAAGTCTTATCCTCCACGTTGTATACGAAACAGATGAAACAGATGATATTGAAATAGATTTCACATTTGCATCAACTCCATCTGAAACTTTCGTAAAAGGTGATGACGACTTCAAGTATATTGTAGGCATTAATTACGCAGGTGGCACAATTACAGACGCTAATGGCACAATTATCCTTGCTGAAGGCGATGCTCTTAAAGACATAGACGGCAATGATGCAGGTGTTGAAGTTTATATTGGTTACATGGGTGACGTTAACCTTGACTATAATATAAACTCAATTGATGCTTCACAAGTTCTCGGTTTCTATGCTGCAACTTCAACAGGTAAGTTGCCAAATGAAACAATACTTTCAGAATCAAATCTCATTACAGATGCTGATTCAGTTTATGACCATTTTGCAGCATTCCTTGGTGACGTTAAAAACAACCTTGGTGATAACAACTACAATGCTTTGAAAGCAGATAGAATTCTTGACTCTGTAGATGCTTCAAATATTCTTTCTTGCTATGCTTACCTCTCAACAGGTTCTGGCGAAATTGGTACTCAGGAAATCTGGGATAAGGTATTTGAAGATTAATTAATCATTTGAAAAATCTGCCGTCTGATGGCGGCAGACAAAAGATATACAACTCTAATCTTAATTTAATTTGAAAGGAAATAAATTAAAATGAAGACTAATTACTTAAAGAAGGCTTTTGCAGCAATTGCTGTTTCTGCTGTAGCTGTTTCCACTGTTTCAGTTTCAGCTTTTGCTGTTAGCACTGACCCAAATCCAGAGGGATTTACAGCATCTGAAATCACTAGTTCTGAATATAAGCCAACTCTTACTGTTGAAACAGTAACTCTTACTCTTGAAGAAGCTCAGGCTATTATTGATAGTGATGGTGTAGTTCCTGTAACAATTACTGTTGGTGGTAATGCTGATATGGCTTATTGTGCAACAGGTATCCATGTTAACTTCTATCCTGCTGATAATGGTAGTACAATTAAATTAAACAAAAACAGAATTGGTAAGGTTGATGTTAACCTTGAAAAAGAAGCAGGTGAATATCTTTCTTGCGTAATTGCAGAAAATGGTGATGCTGGTGTATTTATGACAACAGCTGGTAGCGATAACGTTGGTCTTACTGGTACTCTCTACACAATGAACTTCAAGCTTCCTGATACTGTTGAAGGTGGCGAAGTATTCCCAATTAAGATTGAATATCAGGCTACTGAAAACGCTAAGGACCTTTTCACAAACAAGGCAAATAACACTGTTGGTAAGCTCATGCAGGCTTACGTATTTACACAGGGTATAACAAATGGTGCTATCCAGATTACTGGTGCAACAACTACAACAACAACTACAACAACAACTACAACAACAACTACAACTACAACTACAACAACTACTACTACTACAACAACTAAACCAACCACAACAACAACTACAACTAAACCAACTACAACAACTACTACAACTAAACCAACTACAACAACTACTACAACTAAACCAACAACAACAACTACTACTACAACTACAACAACAGCAACAGGTTCTGGTTCAGCTCCTGCTACAACAACAACTACAACAACAGTTTCTGGTTCTGGTTCAGCTCCTGCTACAACAACAACTGCTAAGACAACAACTGCTAAGACAACAACTGCTAAGGCTACTGAATCTCCTAAGACAGGTGTTGCTGGTGTAGGCGTAGCTGCTGCTGGTCTTGCTGTAGCAATTGGTACTGCTTTCGTTCTCAGAAAGAAGAATGACTAATAATTAAAATTTGTCCATACGATAAAAAAAGACTCTCCTTTTGGAGAGCCTTTTTATTTTATACCCCAACCGTCAATTCCAGAACGTTGCATAGCCCCAAAAATCCTGTCCTTAAATCCATGGTTCTGTCGCTCCATTTGTACAATGAAATCTTTAGTTTTCTGACGATTTGTATGACCATCAGCAGGACATTCGGATTTTAATATCGGTAAATTGCAAGAAGCTTTTTTTATAGTACGTTCAGGTGCTAAAACAAGTGGACGTATAATATGAATTTTTCTGTCTTCAAGGTATGTAGCGGGCGAGAAACAACCAATCCGTCCCTCTGTAAAAAGATTCATTATAAATGTTTCGACAACATCATCGTAATTGTGACCAAGTGCAATTTTATTACAATCCAGTTTTTCAGCCATATTGTATAATGCACCTCGTCTCATTCTTGCACACAAACTACATGGATTTTCCTCTTTACGAATATCAAATACAATTTCTCCTATGTTAGTTCTTTCAATATAATAATTGACGCCAAGTTCCTGACAGAATTCATGAATAGCAGAATAGTCGCCCTCTTTTCCATTAAACTGTAAATCAATGGTTAATGCTGTAATATCATAGTTGATGCCAATGAATTTCTTTAATAAAACAAGTCCGTTCAACATAACAAGGCTATCCTTACCACCAGAAATTCCCACACAAATATGGTCACCATTACTTATAAGGCTATATTGCTGAATCGCTTTTCGCATATGACCTAGAATTTTTTGCATAATTGCCTCCCATAAATTAAATTCAGATAATTATAACATATTTGCAATAAATTTTCAATTATATATTGCAAAAAACATGAAAATATAATATAATAAATAATATAGAAATTTTTTAAGGAGATATTTTTATGGGTAAAATTTTTGTTACAGGTGGTACAGGTTTTATTGGAAGTCATACTTGTGTTGAACTTCTTGCCAATGGTTATGAAATAGTAGTTGCAGATAATCTTAGTAATTCAAAAGAGGCAGTGGTCAGCAGAATTGAAAAAATTTCCGGTAAGAAAATAACTTTTTGTAAGGTCGATATATGCGATTATGAATCTCTTACTAAAGTATTTAAAGAAAATACAATTGATGCTGTAATACATTTTGCAGGTCTTAAAGCTGTCGGAGAATCCGTTAGAAAGCCTCTTGAATATTATACTAATAACATTAATGGAACACTTGTTCTTCTGAAAGTTATGTGTGAAAATAATTGTAAAAAGATTGTTTTTTCATCGTCAGCAACTGTTTATGGAATAGATAATAAAGCACCCTATACTGAAGATATGCCAACTTCTGCCACAAATCCCTATGGTTACACTAAAGTTATGATTGAACAGATTTTGCGTGATATGTGTGTAGCAGATAAAGAGTTCAGTGTTGTTGCTCTAAGATATTTTAATCCTATTGGTGCTCATGATAGCGGTCTTATTGGCGAAAATCCTAATGGTATTCCAAATAACCTTGTTCCGTATATTGCTCAGGTTGCTTGTGGCAGACTTGAACAGTTAAGTGTTTATGGAGATGATTACGATACTCCTGACGGTACAGGTGTAAGAGATTATATTCATGTTATGGATTTGGCGACTGGTCATGTTTCCGCAATTGACTATGCTATGAAAAATACAGGTTTTGAAGCAATAAACCTTGGTACAGGCAAGGGTTCGAGTGTGCTTGAAGTTGTTTCAGCTTATGAAAAAGCTTGTGGTAAAGAGATTCCAAAGAAAATTGCCACCAGACGTGCAGGAGATATTGCAACTTGTTATGCAGATGCATCTAAAGCAAAAAATATCTTTGGCTGGGAAGCTAAATTAAATATTGAAAAAATGTGCGAAGACAGCTGGAATTTTACAAAACTTAATCCAAATGGTATAGAATAAATAGAAATAGAACAAGTTAAGAAAGGTCTTGATAACAATGTCTCCGGAAATAAGAAATATGCTTATTATGTTCGGTGCAATTGCCATAGCCTTAATTCTGATTATAATAACTTTTGGCGGAGATAATCCATTACAACGATTTATATCGCTTTTTGTTGAGGAAATCGATGATGATTCAGAACATTTTTCTTCACCCGTCATTGAAATGGCGACCCTTATAAGAAAAAGTGATGACCGTTTAAGAGTAATCGAAAATGATGGCAGTGTTAAACTACTTGATGAGTATTATGAACTTACTTTCGTTAATCGTAAAGGTCAGAACATTAAAATAGAATGTTCTGCTGATGCTTACGAAAAAATACCTTTCAATCTGGAAGGTTCGCTTACATATAGAAAAAATAAACTTATAAAATTTAAGTATTTTGAAGATACTGTTTATGATAACAGATAAAAGGAGAATATATGGTTAATTTCGGAAATGACTGGGACGAACTTCTGAAAGATGAGTTTCAAAAAGAATATTATATAAAACTCCGTCAGATTCTTATCGATGAATATAATAATCAAAAAGTTTTCCCAAATATGTATGATATATACAATGCAATGAAATATACATCTTATAATGATGTTAAATGTGTTATAATTGGTCAAGACCCATATCATAATGAGGGTCAGGCTCATGGATTAAGTTTTTCTGTAAGAAAAGGTACTACCCCTCCACCGTCACTTGTGAATATTTTTAAAGAAATTCGTGATGATATTGGTGTTGATAATCTTGGAAAACATGGAGAACTTACACAATGGGCTGAAAATGGTGTTTTGTTGCTTAATTCTGTTCTTACTGTAAGAGCACATTCGCCTAAAAGTCATAGAGGCATTGGTTGGGAAAATTTCACAACAGAAGTTATAAAACTTTTGAATAAACGTGAAAAACCTATTGTTTTTATGTTGTGGGGAGGAGACGCTAAGGCAAAACAAAAGTTTATAACTAATCCTGCACATCTTGTACTTACTTCTGCACACCCGAGTCCATTGTCTGCATATAATGGATTTTTTGGCTGTAAACATTTTTCAAAGGCCAATGAATTTTTAAGGGCAGTTGGTTTGGGTGAGATAGATTGGAGTATAGATTAACGGAGGATATATTATGAAAATTAAAGATTTATTTGAAAAGAAAACAGTTTTTTCATTTGAAGTTTTTCCGCCTAAAAAAACAAGTTCGGTTGATGTAATTTACAGAACTCTTGATGAATTGCATGACCTTAATCCTGATTTTATTAGTGTTACATTCGGAGCAGGTGGAAGCAGCAATAATCAATTTGCGTGTGATGTTGCTACCAGAATTAAAGAAAATGGTATTATTCCCATGATACACCTTCCATGTATAAATTATACCAAAGAGGAAATCTCCAATACTCTTGAGGAAATTAAAAAAAGAGGAATTGAAAATATTCTTGCACTCAGAGGAGACAAAAATCCGGATATTGAACCTAAAAATGATTTTCCTCATGCAAGTGACCTTATAACATTTATAAATTCTAAAGGAAATTTTGATATTGCAGGAGCTTGCTATCCGGAATGTCACCCTGATTCAGATTCCATAATTGATGATATAATGAATCTCAAAAAGAAAGTTGATGCTGGTGCAACTCATCTGATAAGTCAGCTTTTCTTTGATAACGATTCTTTTTATGATTTTCAGGAGAAAACAGTTCTTGCCGGAATAAATGTTCCTATTGAGGCAGGAATTATGCCAGTTGTAAATAAGAATCAAATCGAAAGAATGGTTACAACTTGTGGAGCAAGTTTGCCACGTAAGTTCGTGCGTATTATGCAGAAGTATGAGGATAATCCAGAAGCTTTGCGTGATGCTGGTATTGCCTATGCAATAAATCAGATTGTTGACCTTGTGGCTAGTGGCGTTGATGGAATACACCTTTATACAATGAATAACGCTTATGTTGCACGCAAAATCAGTGAAGCAGTTTCGGGAATTATAAATGTATGATGAAATTAAATCCTATTTCCAAATCGGAAACAGCCCGATATATGGGAGTTAAAGGTGTGCCAAATGGTCAGATTATGGAAATTATTGACCGTTTTGAACCTATTGTACGTGAATGTATGCGTCCTAAATATGTTTACAGGAAAACTTCCCTGAGTTTTACAGAAAAGGGCTTGTTTCTTGACGGAATAAGTTCACCACTTATTGGAAACGATATAAAAAAACATCTTTCTAATTGTCAGGAAGCTATTGTAATGGCAGTTACTCTTTCTGATGAGGCAGATAAAATGATAAGAAAAACTGCTGTTTCCAATATGGCTGATGCCCTTGCAGTTGATTGTTTGTGCAGTTCAGCAGTTGAACAGGTTTGTGACCGTGCTGAAGAAGAAATCTTTTCAGTTATAGGTTCGTCATATAGAACCTGGAGATTCAGTCCTGGATATGGGGATTTTCCACTTGATATACAAAAGGATTTATTATTGTTTCTCAATGCCCAAAGACGTATCGGGCTTACTTTAACTGAAAATTCCCTATTATTGCCAACCAAGTCTGTTACTGCTATTATAGGATTATCTGAACAACCCGTAAATGCAGGCAAAAAAGGCTGCGATTCCTGCAAAATGAAAGGTAATTGTGCTTTTTCAGCGAGTGGGAAAACTTGCTCAAAATAAATGATATAGATTCCGGATTAAAAATGACCATGAATATTCATAAATTTATTATGGGGTTAATGGTCTGATATAGTTGTTATACATTGACCAAACAAACTTACAAAGCTTATCTGAATAATATATAATAATTTTTAATGGGAGGTTTCTACAATGAATACTATTCTTGTAACAGGTGGTTGCGGACTTATTGGCAAACACATATGTTCAGGACTTCTTAAAAAAGGGAATAAAGTAATTGCAGTTGACGAAAAAGAAAAACATTATAATACCGGAAAACTTAATTATTCATTTATACAGTCTATTCCTGACGATAAAGTGACTTATGAAGAAATTTTTGCAAAGTATAAAATTAACATAGTTATTCATGCTGCAAATACGGTTGATAATGATTTAGACCCGATTGTAACAGAAACTCAAATGGCTATTTCGTCAGAATGTGATAAATTTATTTATGAGTGTGCTATGAATAGTGGCGTAAAAATGTTCATATTATTAAGCACTGACCAGGTTTATGAGTTTACAAAGAGTCGTGAGCCTATTAGAGAAGAAAATAAATTGAAACCTATTACAAATTATGCTAATTTAAAAATGGAATCAGAAAAGGCTTTAGTAAGAGAATTGCAGAATCATAAAGATGTAATTGCTTGTATTATAAGGTGTTCTCCTGTTTATTCCCTTAAATATATTGAGAACCTTACTGCCAAAATAACTGACCCTAAAGATGGCGTTAAATTTGTATATGGTACAGGTCAATATGGTTTTCAGTTGTGCTGTGTGCATAATCTTGTAGATTTCATAATTTGTTTTGTTCGCTATGCAGAGGATACATCGTATTCAGGAACTTATAATGTATGTGATAAGCATCTTACAACTGCTTCACAGATAATAGCCTTTATGCGTGAAAATTATCATTTAGGCACTGTTATTTCAAGGTCAAGCAGTGCATTATCGAGGATAAAAGGAATCTTTTCAAAGGCAGGCGACGAAAAAGAAAATTATCGTTATCTTGATATGTCCAAACTTGAACGTAATAATATGCTTGATTGCACTAAAGCCTCTAAAATAGTTGTATTCCGTTGGGATATAACTAATACAAAATAATTCTATATTAATGTTAATTAGAATAAAAAGCAGGTACAAATAAATGTACCTGTCAGCCTGTCCAAAAACCCCGATATCAGATTTGACATCGGGGTTAAAAATTTAG
>CAZTUV010000015.1:0-19688 GCA_964616595.1 uncultured Alistipes sp. | reverse complement strand
ATATGAAATAAAAATAAAATATAGTATATTTGAAAATTGTCAACTACTCATATTATAAAGTATTTGCTTATCATGAACGGTTGACAGAACAAAAAAAGGAGCTGTTAAAATGAAAAATATTAAAAAAATGACAAGTATTATTATGTTGACTTCAACAATAATTTCACTAGTTTCATGTGATACAGATGTATTTCATAAAACAGGAAATCTATCGGTAGAACCAAGTATTGCCGAAACTACTGCTCCATATTCAGAAGAATCCTCAGAATATCAAGAACCTGTTGATATTACCGGTATTGAAATAGTCTGGCTTTCTGATTATGACCTTAATCCACAAGATAATGCCGAACGTTCAGTGGCTGTTTCTCTTTTTGAAGATGTTTTTGGCGGAAAAATAAAATATGTACAAACTTCTTCAAGAAACAGATTTACCGATTTATCGTCAATGCTTCTTGCTGGCGAAGAAGTCGATATGTTTGAATATGTACAGGAAGATTTCCCAAAAGGTGTACTTAGCCAGCAATATCAACCACTTGATGAATATTTTGATTCTATGGGAATGAATACAGATTTATGGGACGATATGATTCAGGTTATTGATTCGCTTAAATATGACGATAAACATTATGTTATTCCGTATTCACTTTCAAATCCCGTTGTAATGACGTACAGTCGCAAAATAATAGAGGACAATGGATTGCAAGACCCTTATGAACTATATAAAAATGATAAATGGAATTGGGATTCATTTCTTGAAATCTCTGAGTCATATAAAGAAAAAACCGGCAACTATGCTGTAAGAGGTAATCTTGGCGAATCAATCATCAATTCAACAGGAAAAAATATTATAGGATATAAAAACGGCAGTCTTGTCAGCAACATAAATACACCACAAATTCGTACTGCCGAGCTTTTTATGCAAGATATATATTCTAAATCTTTATATTCTTCATATTGGAATGACTATTATACAACAGATACTTTATTTTTTGTATATAACAGCTGGATTCTCGGAGTTTCAAATGTGAAAAATCCGGATATGGATTTAATGATTATACCTGTCCCGAAATTTTCCGATACAGATGACGACTATATAAAATGCCAATTTAACGCAAAAATGCTTGTTGCAAATTCTGATAAAGGCGATGCTGTCGCAACATACATAAAATGCGAAAGAATAGCTTCCACACAGGAAGAATATAAAAAATCAGCTAAAGAATACGCCCTTACCCCAGAAACCTCATCTGACGGAACAGTGAAAAGTTATATAACCGAAGAACAATATGATGTTTTGCAGTCAATCATTGACACATCAAAATATACACCTGTATTTGAATATGCTGAGGGTATGGGGGATACAATGAAATATATGCTTGATGATATTTATAATATGTTTCTTATAAATGAAGGCTCTGAAGAAGACTGGAAAATTCTTCGCAATTCATCTACTGAAAAAATAAATGAAATAATAAAAGAATATAAATAATATTATACGAAAGGATAAATATATGTTTACCAAGCTGATTTTTTTTACTGAAATGATAATTATGATTATTGTTTCTGTAATGCTTTTAAAAAATATCACCCCAAAAAATAATAAGAAAGTTGTTAAATCTAAAAAAGACATCTTTAAGGATTTATTTATAAACATATGTTTAATATTTACAAATATTGTAGGTATAGCAGATATTACGGGAATTTTTGAAACGGATTTCCATGGTGCTTTCTTTACAATAGGAATTATCTTACTGTTACAGAAAATATGTAACTTGATACAAAATAAAATACATTCACGTACTTTGAAGTTCTTTGGGAAAATGCTCGTTATTACCGGATTTATTGAACTGGTCATCTTTCAGATGCCGTCTTATCGGACATTTTTCGGGGATTATAAGCATATGGTCATATTTCCATCAAAATGTACAATCAGTGAGGAAACCGAACTTGAACCTGATACAAATAATCTGATTGTTACAGGACAAAAAAAATCTTCAGTAGAACTTACAGATATTGACGAAAAAATAGCAACCGCTTGTATAAATATCGAAACATCTAATGCATATCCTCATTACCTTAAAGTAAATGTAGATGTCACCGATGAAACTTCACAGAATTACAGAACCTCACTGGTTAATGCCGATATTATTACCGGAAATGAAAGTACAAAATATATAACATTTCTTTTATCCGGAAAAACTGATAAATTACAGTTTCACTTCTATGGAGAAAACGATTCTGAATTTTTTACTATAAAATCAATAGAACTTAATGTTCAGATACCATTTGATATATCTGTTGTCAGAATGCTACTTATCTTAATTGTTTCAACATTTGTATACTCCGTTATTTTTTCTGGATTTATGAACAGAGTTTACCAGAAAAATGAGTTATTCTGTAATATTTCAACCGCAATAATAGCAGCAGTGTCAATAATTATTGCAGTTGGAATGACTGTATCAAAAATTCCTGCTGATTCTGAAAACTATTTATTACAGGAAAGCGGAAACCAAATTTCAGAAGAGCTTGTTCTTGCCTTTGAAAACAAACAAGTTTCGTTGCTTGACGAACCACCACAAGAACTTTTGGATATGGAAAACCCTTATGACAGAAATTTACGTAATTCCATAGAAGCTGATGTTAAATGGGACCATGTTCTCTATAATGGAAAATATTATTCATATTATGGAATTGCTCCAGTCATATTATTATTTTTACCGTATCATATTATTACCGGAAGCTTTTTCCCGACCGATATAGCTGTAATGATTTTCTCAATAATGGGAATAATTTTCCTTGCTATGACTTATAATGCTATTATAAAACGCTGGTTTAATAATATACCATCAGGGTGTTATCTTTCAGGATTAACCATAATAATGATAGTATGCGGAATATGGTTCAGTATAGCAAGACCTCTTTTTTATGAAATATCAATTTCGTCCGGATTTGCATTTGTAGCAGCAGGAGCGTATTTTCTAATTTCTTCAAATGTGATAGGCAATGGGAAAATTTCTTTTAAAAAGATTACAATGGCGTCATTGTTCCTTGCAATATCTGTTTTATGCCGTCCAACGCTTGCAGTATATTCAATATGTGCCTGTGTATATTATGCAATAGGATTTAAAAAATCTGCTGAAATTATCAATTCAGAAGGAATTAAAACTATCAATAAAAAACGCTATATAAAATATATTTTATGTGCATTAATTCCGTTTATAATTCTCGGTTCTTTTCAGATGTGGTATAACTACGCAAGATTTGGCTCACCATTCAACTTTGGTATAAAATATTCTCTTACTATAAACGATTTTACTCATTCTGAATACCATACACTCTTTGTGCTTATAGGAATATTTGCTTATATATTCCAGTTGCCGACAATAAAAGCTGACTACCCTTACGTTGAAACATGGTTCACATATTTTAAGGCAAATGGATATTATTTCAAAGATTTAGGACAGACTTCCGGAATATTATGGTTAGCTTTACCTGTATTTGGATATCTGCTAAGCGGAAAAGCCATAAAAAAACTTCCTGACAAAGCTTCAAAATTAAAATACAGTGTAATTATCGGACTTCCTTGTATAATAATGCCGCTTATAATATTATTTTCAATATGGGAAAGCGGTTATGCTGTACGGTATGTAGCTGATTTTTCATGGCAGATAATAATCGGGGCATTAGCTGTATTGTTCTTTTTGTATCAGAAAACTCAAAACAATACCTATAAAAAATTATTAAAATATTTCATGGCATTTTCCGTAGTGGCATCAATAATAGTAAATGTTCCGCAAATTTTTAATTTTGCGTTTTCAGAATATGACTATCCGATAATTACCAGCCAGTTTCATGAACTCGTAGAATTCTGGAGATAAATAAATCATAGTTATCCACGGCTATCCATATTAAGAATAAGTGTTCGTTTTTATTGGCAAAAAATGACAAAAATTATGTTGAATATATGGCAATGTGCGAAATTTTTTCAAAAGTACGTGACATTTCTTCAACACTGTGATATAATGTATTTAAAGTACTTTTATGTACAGAATGTTCGATTTTTTCCTCATTAAAACTGTTTATCGGGCGAATAGTGTTTCGCCAAATATCACAATTTAAAGAAAGGATTTCTAAAAATGGATAACAATAATTCTGGAAAACCACGTAAAAAGGTTACGAAAGAGGTTCTCAGACGCAGACAGCTTACTGCACTTTCAGTTATTGCATTAATTGTACTTATATTTATTATACTCATAGCTAATGCCTGCACTGATAAATCTCCTGCTTCAAAAAACGAAAAAACTTCCACTACAACCACTACAACCACTACTACAACCACTGAAATAGTTACCGAACCACCTACAACTACAACCACTACTACACCAATACCAACTGCTGACCCTGAAATTTCAGCACAACTTCAAATCTCAACAAATGAAGTATATCTTAATGTTGGAGAAAGTCAAATGCCTATAATTTCTGCATATCCGGAAGGTTCATCAGAAACAAACGAAATATGGACAAGTTCAGATGCAAATATTGCTACTGTTGATAGTCTGGGAAATATTACAGCTATGAATGCTGGTGAATGTTACATCATTTTGACACTTAACAATAATTCAGCCGTTGAAGTACAAATCAAAGTTACTGTTACTGGAAATGCCGTTCAACAAGACATAATTCAGGATAACGAACTTAACAGCAACACTTTCCAGAACAGTCAGGGATATATTGATACACAAGGTTATCAGGATACACAGAATTATCAGGAAAATCAATATGATTATCAACAATCTGAAAACAATGAGTTAAATCAATCTGATTTGTCAGCTTATTAATAATAAAAAAAGGACAGCCGTTTATATGACTGTCCCTTTTTTATAAAATAGCGTCACCACGTTCTGAAGAAACTTCATATCCGACAGACTGTATACGTTTTTGCAAACACAATACACATTCTGCTGATTCTTCATCTGTACAGATTTTATTATCATAAAGGTCATATTTTTTTCTGACGCTTACGGGCGAAAGATTTGGCATAACAACATTACAACCAGTCTTTAAACCAAGTTCACGACCATTCGGTGAAATAGTTCCAAGTGCAGTTGTTGCCGGAAGAAGTACTTTTGGAAACATTAATCTAATTATTCCAAGAAGTCTTATTGTAAGTTCAAGCGTGCCGGAATTTTCACTTGCAAACGGCGTTTCATGATGTGGAATAAATGTTCCTATACCAATCATATGGGGCTGAAGTTTTTGCAAAAATCTTAAATCTTCTATTATATTTTCGGTTGACTGAAATGGTACTCCAACCATAAAGCCTGCTCCCACTTGATAACCAAGTTCACGCAAATTGAATAAACATTTGATTCGATTTTCAAGACTCATTTCCGGAGGGTGAATTTTTTTGTATAATTCCGATGATGCAGCCTCCTGACGTAATAAATAGCGGTCTGCTCCAGCCTCTTTCATTTTATAATAACTTTCATAAGAACGTTCACCTAATGAAAGCGTCACTGCACATTCAGGATATCTTTTTTTTATTTCTGAAATCAGAGTACAAACAAATTCATCTGTAAAATAAGAATCTTCACCGCCCTGCATAACAAAAGTACGAAATCCTAATTTATATCCTGTTTCACAACATGATAATATCTGTTCACGACTTAAACGATAACGTTTTGTATTTTTATTTTCTCGTCTGATTCCGCAATAATAACAATTATTACGACAATAATTTGAAATCTCAATCAATCCACGTAAAAAGACTTTTTTTCCATAATATTCCTGTCGGATTTTATCAGCATATTCAGCAAGCAAATCAGAACATTCATTACTTTCAATAAGGCTTTTCAATTCATTATCACCGAGATTTCTGGTTAGATAGAGTTTTTCAATCAACTCCGTCATATAATCAACCGCCAAGTCTTATCATTTCATCAATACACTTACCAGCTTTTGAAATAAGTTCATCGTCCATAAGGATTTCAAATGCTGAACCGTCATTCATACCCATAAGAGTACTGTATACATCAGGCAATGTTGTAACTTTCATATTATGACATACAATATCCTTAGTTACCGGATAGAATTTCTTTTCAGGGCAATCATACTGAAGATGTTCAGCTATGGAAGTTTCAGTACCTATTATAAATTCTCTGGCATCTGATTGCTTAGCATAATTCATTATTCCGGAAGTTGAACCAACATAATCAGCAAGACTTACAACCGCCGGAACACATTCAGGGTGTACAAGGAACAATGCATCAGGGTGTTCTGCCTTAGCTTTCTGAACTTCTTTTACTGTAACTCTTGCATGAGTAGGACAGCCACCATTAAGAAGCTTGATATCCTTTTCAGGAATACTACGTTTTACATAGTCTCCCAAATTGCAATCTGGTATGAAAAGTATTTTATCACTATCAATTGCTTTTACAATTTTCAAGGCACTGGAAGATGTAACACATACATCACAGACAGTTTTAAGGGAAGCAGTAGTATTTATATATGCTACAACTGTTCTGTCAGGTTCTTTTTCTTTAAGAATCGATATCATTTCAGCGTCCATTTGTTCAGCCATCGGACAACCTGCATTTCTGTTTGCAAGGAAAACCCTTTTATGAGGTGCAAGAATTTTAGCAGTTTCTGCCATAAAATGTACCCCACAGAATATGATATTTTCAGCATCAGCATTTTTAGCATCAACACTGAGCTTATAACTATCACCAGTGAAATCAGCTATTTCAACGATTTCTCTCGCCTGATAGCAATGTGCTAAAATAACTGTATTTGTTTCCTTTTTAAGTCGCAGAATTTCTTTCTGCAATTCGTGTACATTCATATATAACTGCTACTCAAAATATGACAAAAATACCCATATTGAGAAATTTCCTGTTTCAACCTATATGCTTTTGTATTATCTCTAATACTACTCACAAGTTCATGTATAGTCCACAGGCGTAAATTCCCGTATAGCCTACGGTACATACTTACAAAAGCCTTTAAATATGCTGTCTTGTAAGTTCTTTCAGAGTAGCTTTCTCCTTTCATAAATTCGTAAAAATAAATTGTTTTACCCTTGGTTTTCGGGATTTTACCATTGACCAACTGCACCCACAAGGTCTTATCCTCTTGTTATGCCGTAATATTTCAGCCGGCAAGGGCTTTATTTCCGCAGTTTGCCTGCTGTAAAGTCAGCACAAACTATACTTTGGATTTTAAGTATCTTCAGTCACTTTTGTATGTGACTGCTCACATTTTTATATTCAGTTTTTCAACTCCTTGATTATTTACTGATTTCAGCAATCACTTCCACTTCAACAAGTACATTTTTAGGAAGTGTTTTTACTGCAACACAACTTCTTGCCGGCAGTGATGTGAAATATTTTCCATAGATTTCATTGAATGACGCAAAATCATTCATATCAGCAAGAAAACACGTGGTTTTAACTGCCTTATCAAATGATGACCCCGATGCTTCAAGAACCGCACCAAGATTTTTCATAACCTGTTCAGTCTGTTCTTCAATAGTAACAGCTTCAATTGTGTTTGTAGACGGATTAATTGCAATCTGTCCAGATGTATAAACCATTCCGCCAGAAATTACAGCCTGTGAGTAAGGGCCGACAGCAGACGGAGCTTTATCAGTGTGAATTGTTTTCATATTAATCTCCTCATTCATTTACAATCTTAAAACCATTTTGTTTAAGAGCATTTTTTATTTCATCAATATGCAAGTAATTTCGGGTTTCAAGAACTATCCTGAGATAACAGCCATTTACAGCTGAACCTTCATTAGCTCTTTCGTGATGAATTGATATAACATTTCCGCCAGCCTCTGCAATAATTCTTGAAACGTCCATAAGCTGACCTGGTTTATCAATAAGTTCGATATTAAGTGAACATGTTCTGCCAGTCATAAGAAGTCCACGCTTAATTACTCTTGACAGTATTGTAACATCAATATTTCCTCCTGAAAGCAGGCAGACAACTTTCTTACCCTTTACAGGAACTTTATTGAACATTGCTGCTGCTACTGAAACAGCTCCGGCACCTTCTGTAACAAGTTTCTGTTTTTCCATGAGTGCAAGAATAGCTGCGGAAATTTCATCATCAGTAACTGTAACAATATCATCTACATATTCGGAAACGTATCTGAATGTATTTTCTCCTGGTTCTTTTACAGCTATACCGTCAGCAATTGTTGAAACATTATCCAGACGTTCTATTTTCTGGTCATGAACCGAATTAAACATACTCGGAGCTCCTGATGCCTGAACACCATAAACTTTTATATCAGGATTAAGACTCTTTATTGCATAGGCAACTCCTGAAATAAGTCCGCCACCGCCTATCGGAACTATTACTGCGTCCATTTCGGGAAGTTGTTCCAGTAATTCAAGACCAATAGTTCCCTGTCCTGCAATAACGTTTTCGTCATCAAATGGGTGAATAAATGTATAACCATTTTCATCACGCTGTCTGAGAGCCTCTGCATAAGCGTCATCATAAACTCCCTTTACAAGACAAACATTTGCACCATAGCTTTTAGTGGCTTCAACCTTTGAAATAGGAGCTCCGTCAGGCAAACAAATAATTGCTGGTATACCATTTTTAGCGGCAGCAAGTGCAACTCCCTGTGCATGATTTCCGGCGGAACAAGCTATGACTCCACGAGCCTTTTCCTCATCGGAAAGCTGAGACATTTTATAATAAGCTCCACGAACCTTGAATGAACCGGTTATCTGAAGATTTTCAGTTTTGAGGTAAATTTCTGATTCAGGATTTATATTTGGTGCATGAATTATATCGGTTTCTCTGATAACCGGTTTAAGCACATATCTTGCATGATAAATTTTATCCAAAGTGAGCATTTTTATACCTCCTGTTTTTGTTCATTCAAAAGTTGGTTTATGAATTGTTTAGCCGTTCTTGGTGAGCGACCGTTTCCAGATGACATTGCAAAACGTTCTGCTTTGAGTTCAAAGTCTTTTTCATCGAATTCAAGACCTTTTTGTTTTGCAAGTTCTCCGGCTATGCGTACAAATTCTTTTTTATCAGGTTTACTGAAATTAACACGCAGTCCGAAACGTGCCGAAAGCGAAATAAGTTCCTGCATAGTATCATTACGATGAATGTCATCACCTTCACGTTCAGAGAAAGTTTCCTTAACAAGATGTCTTCTGTTGCTTGTTGCATAGATTACGATATTATCCGAACGTGCAGATGCTGAACCCTCAAGCATTGCTTTAAGAGAACCAAAGCAATCCTCTCCGGCTGTAAATGTAAGGTCATCTATAAAAATTATGAATTTCAAAGGATTATGACTTATATCATCTATAATTTTAGGAATATCTCTCAATTGTTCCTTAGTTACTTCAATAAGTCTTAAGCCTTTATTTGCATATTCATTAACAATAGCCTTTACTGATGAAGATTTACCTGTTCCTGCATCTCCGTATAAAAGAACATTCTGAGCAGGTTTGCCGTCAAGAAGAGCAAGGGTATTATCAATAACTGTTTTTCTTTCTCTTTGATATCCATACAAATGGTCAAGTCTCTGCGTATCTGGATATTTAACGGGAACTGTTTCACCATTGCGAACAATAAACATTCTGTTTTTGGAATATTTCCCATAGCCATATTTTCCGATATTCGCAATACGTTCATGATATTCTGCAACAAAGTCTATTTCGGAAGTTTTCCAGCGTGGCAGAAAACCTTTATAATCAATATCGGCTGTTATATCTTCCGGAATGATTCTTGAAAGTTCCTGAAATACTTTCAGTTCATTTTCAACAGTTTCAGCAATTAAACTATCAAAATTCTTTCCCTGAGCTTTTCCGATTATATAGAAATTTTCGTCTTCAAGAACTTTTTTTAAAATATACTCACTGAGATTGATATTTTCCCTATAAAGTTCTGAAACAAATTCTGAATAGTTATATATTTTATACTCTGTTTCATCGGACTCAAAATCCAACATAAACTGAAGATTTTTTATAATTTCATCATCAAGCAGATTTCTGAATACAACAATGGAATTCATTTCACAAGCAAGTAAATTATTACTCATTATTTTAACGCCTCTAATACCTTTTCAGTCATTTCAGTGCAAGTAAGTGGCGTACCCTCTGTATTGCCCATAAGGTCAGCTGTACGATATCCTGCATTAAGCACACTGTCAACAGCCTTTTCAATAGCGTCTGCCTCATCGGATAATCCGAAAGAATATCTCAACATCATTGCACCGGAAAGTATTGTAGCAATCGGATTAGCCTTATTCTGACCGGCAATGTCAGGTGCAGAACCATGAATAGGTTCATACATACCTCTTGAAGTTGCTCCAAGTGATGCAGATGCTAACATTCCTATTGAACCTGTAATCTGTGATGCCTCATCAGAAAGAATATCGCCGAACATATTTGAAGTTACAATAACGTCAAACTGCTGTGGATTTCTTACTAACTGCATTGCAGCATTGTCAACAAACATATCATTGTATTCAACTTCCGGATACTGTTCGGAAAGTTCATGCATAGTTTTTCTCCAGAGACGTGAACTTTCAAGAACGTTAGCTTTATCAATGCTTGTAAGTTTCTTGTTACGTTTCATAGCCGTTTCAAAAGCAACACGTCCGATACGTTCAATTTCGGTAACGCTGTAAGCTTCGGTATCAAAAGCTTCTTCACCATATTTGCCTTGTCTGTAACCTCTGTCACCAAAGTAAATACCACCTGTAAGTTCTCTTACTATCATGAGGTCGAAACCATCACCAACTATTTCTTCCTTGAGAGGTGATGCCGAACGCAATGCCGGATAGAGTTTTGCAGGACGGAGGTTTGTAAAAAGTCCAAGTGCAGAACGTATTCCAAGCAAAGCCTTTTCTGGTCTCTTTTCTCCTGCAAGATTGTCCCATTTATAACCGCCTACTGCTCCTAACAATACACTATCGCTTGCAAGACAGCCGTCAATAGTTTCCTGTGGGAGTGGTACTCCTGTTGCGTCATAAGCACAACCGCCGATAAGATATGGTGTGAAATTGAACTTATGACCAAATTTTTCAGCCACCTTTTCAAGTACAGAAACAGCACTGTCAACAATTTCAGGACCTATGCCGTCACCTTTAAGAAGTGCAATATTGAATTCCATTTTTTATATCTCCTTTATACAACATTATAATAATCATAACCAACATAATCCACATTGTTATTATGTATTACAAATCCGACTTCTTCTCCCCAATCGCCCTCTCCCCCGATTAAATAATATATTCCATCATCTTCAATAGTGACAAGTGAAGTAAACCAACAGTAATCAAGGATATCCCTGACGTTTTCAAGTTCGGGAAGATTGAATTCCTCATCTGATAAGTGACAGCTTTCAATAAGTCCGTGACATATTTCATCAATTGTATTATCAGAAAGTGAATTGAAATTTTCAATACACTTTTCTGCATATTCAGTCAATGAGGAGTTTTCAATATATACAAATAGTTCATAGTTTTCCTCATTCTTAAAGAACTTACTTGTAAAAATGCCTTCCATTATTTCCGAATCGGGAGCGACTTTTTTTAAATTTTTAATCAGTCTGTCCATAAAACCTCCA
This sequence comes from uncultured Alistipes sp., assembly GCA_964616595.1. Taxonomy (GTDB): domain Bacteria; phylum Bacillota; class Clostridia; order Oscillospirales; family Ruminococcaceae; genus Ruminococcus. Next base: position 8,084 of record CAZTUV010000015.1, on the reverse strand, counting down.
AATTATTGCGGAGCAGGAGGTTAATTCTCCCACTCCCAACAAATCAATTACTTAATAATACCCTCAGCAATGGAATTTATTAAACCGCCGTTTTCAATAATTTTCTGTACAAATTCCGGAAATGGTTCTGTTTTGTATTCTTTTCCGGTGGTTAAATTGCGGATAATACCGTTGTCCATATCTGCCTCGATACGGTCGCCCTCGCTGATACCGTCAACAGCCTCCGGACACTCTACAATAGCAAGTCCGATATTGATTGAATTTCTGTAAAAGATTCTTGCAAAGCTCTTTGCAATAACAAGTGAAATTCCGCTTGCTTTAATAGCTATTGGAGCATGTTCTCTTGATGAACCACAACCAAAGTTAAATCCGGCTGTAATTATGTCGCCTTTTTGAACACGGTTTACAAAAGTTTTGTCAAGGTCTTCCATGCAGTGAGAAGCAAGTTCCGCATGGTCGCTTGTATTGAGATAACGTGCAGGAATAATGACATCTGTATCAACATTATCACCATATTTTATAACATTTCCCTCATATTTCATACGTTCATAACCTCCCAAGGACTTGAAATTTTTCCTGTAACTGCACTTGCGGCTGCTACCGCCGGACTTGCAAGATAAACTTCTGATTCAACATGACCCATACGTCCCACAAAGTTTCTGTTTGTAGTTGCAACAGCACGTTCACCCTTTGCAAGTATACCCATATGACCACCTAAACATGGGCCACAGGTAGGTGTTGAAACCACAGCACCGCTTTCAATGAAAATTTTAAGAAGTCCTTGTTCCATAGCGTCAAGGTAAATCTGTTGCGTTGCCGGAATGATTATTACACGTACATTTTTAGCACATTGTTTGCCTTTCATGATTTCAGCAGCTTCCTGCAAATCCTCCAATCTGCCGTTTGTACAAGAACCAATTACTACCTGATTTATTTCTATATCTCCAAACTGGTCAAATGTTTTAGCATTTTCCGGAAGATGAGGGAATGATACAGTTGGTTCTATTTCGGAAAGGTTAATATCAATCACTTCATCATATATAGCATCATCGTCAGCCTTGTAAATGGACGGAGTTTTTGCACCATGTGCCTTGATATAATCAAGAGTAATGTCATCGACTTCAAAAATACCATTTTTTGCACCAGCTTCAATAGCCATATTTGAAATGCAAAGTCTGTCGCTCATGCTAAGTGAAGAAAGTCCCTCACCTGTAAATTCCATTGAACGGTACAAAGCACCATCAACACCGATTTTTCCGATAATATGAAGTATAACGTCCTTACCGGAAACGTATTTACGGAGTTTTCCTGTAAGATTGAACTTTATTGCTGACGGAACTTTAAACCATGCTTTACCGATAGCCATTCCGCAAGCCATATCAGTTGAACCGACTCCGGTTGAGAACGCCCCCAATGCACCATAGGTACAAGTATGAGAATCCGCACCGATTACAACGTTACCAGCAGTTACAAGACCTTTTTCTGGCAGAAGTGCGTGTTCAATACCCATTTTGCCTACATCATAAAAATGTGTTACTTCCTTTTCACCGCAGAAATCACGACACATTTTGCATTGTTCAGCGGCTTTAATGTCCTTATTTGGTGCGAAATGGTCCATAACCATTGTTATTTTATCTTTATCAAAAACATTTTCCTTATTAAGTTTTGCAAATTCCTTGATAGCCACCGGAGAAGTAATATCGTTTCCAAGAACTAAATCCAGATTTGCAAGAATAAGCTGTCCTGCCTGAACCTTTTCAAGTCCTGCATGAGCGGCAAGAATTTTTTGAGTCATTGTCATACCCATTTATATAATCATTCCTTTCAGAATTTATTTATTATTTGTTATTGATATAAATCAGAAGTTTTCGAGTTATCGTACTAATTATCATTTGTCTGAATTAATTATTCCCACTTAAATGAATCAATTTTTTCTAGCAATTTAAACCAATTTGAATTGTTATTCCATTTAATATCTTTATTATCGGTATAACTACCCAGACAGATTTCTTCCATTTCTTTATTATGTTCAAAAAATTGCCAGACTAGACCATTAGTATATATCATTTTGTTATATGAATTGATATGACCACTGATTTGATCCGTTTGATTAAGTTCCACATCAGGACGTTTTATCTCTATACATCCCAGAATTTGAGCCTTTTCTATTTTTTCTCTTTTGAGAACAACAAAATCAGGGAATCCAGATTTTCCTTTTAAATATATGGAATTAGCAGTTGTTCGTCTTGTTGATACATTTCTAATAGATACACATCTGCCACTTTCGGATTCACGTAATACACTAGCTATTATTGAATACAATTCACATTCAACAGCACAATTTTGTACAAGAGCCAATTCCAATTCATCTTTATAATCGCTATAAATTCTTCCGTAATTCACAACTTCACCTTTTTATTTATCGGGGCATTTAAGCTTGCTCCAAAAATTCCGATTTATCTTATCAAATAAAATTATTTATTAATGATAGCTCCCTTGTCAGCAGAAGAAACCATAGATGCATAACGTTTAAGATAACCAGTAATATTTTCTTTTTTCTTTATAGGCATAGTCTTTTTACGTTCTTCAAGTTCCTCATCTGAAACCTCAAGATTAATTGAATATTCAGGAATATTTATTGAAATCATATCGCCGTCTTTTACATAAGCGATAGTACCACCATTAACGGCTTCCGGTGAAACGTGTCCGATAGCTGCACCACGAGTAGCACCACTGAAACGTCCGTCCGTGATAAGAGCAACAGTTGAACCAAGTCCAGCTCCCTGAATAGCAGATGTTGGGGAAAGCATTTCACGCATACCAGGACCACCGGCAGGGCCTTCGTAACGAATAACAACAACGTCACCGGCTTTTATTCCGCCGTCATAAATAACTTTTATAGCCTCTTCCTCACTGTCAAATACTCTTGCTGGCCCTTTATGAACAAGCATTTCCGGAGCTACTGCACTTCTCTTTACAACGCATCTGTCTGGGGCAAGGTTTCCACGGAGTACAGCTATTCCGCCTGTTTCGCTGTATGGATTGTCAACAGGACGGATTATTTCAGGATTCTTATTTATACAACCGGAGATATTTTCACCTACTGTTTTTCCCGTACAGGTAATGCAATCTGTATTAATTAAGTTTTTCTTTGCAAGTTCGCCCAATACTGCATATACACCGCCAGCTTCATTGAGGTCTTCCATATAAGTGTGACCTGCTGGTGCAAGGTGGCAAAGGTTTGGAGTTCTGGCACTGATTTCATTTGCAATATCAAGATTTATATTAATTCCACATTCATTTGCAATCGCCGGAAGATGCAACATACTATTTGTTGAACAGCCCAGTGCCATATCAGCAGTAAGTGCATTATAAAATGCCTTTTCAGTCATAATATCACGTGGACGAATATTCTTTTTATAGAGTTCCATAACCTGCATACCTGCCATTTTAGCAAGCTTTATTCTTTCGGAATATACTGCCGGAATAGTTCCGTTACCCTTGAGACCCATTCCGAGAACTTCTGTAAGACAGTTCATGGAATTTGCCGTATACATTCCGGAACATGACCCACAAGTAGGGCAGGCATTATTTTCAAATTCCTCAACATCTTCAAGTGTCATTTTGCCCGCAGTATAAGCACCTACGGCTTCAAACATACTTGAAAGGCTTGTTTTCTTGCCTTTTACATGACCTGCAAGCATAGGACCACCGCTTACAAAAATTGTAGGAACATTTACACGTGCAGCAGCCATAAGCAGTCCAGGTACGTTTTTATCGCAGTTAGGAATCATAACCAATGCGTCAAAATGATGTGCAAGTGCCATACATTCAGTGGAATCTGCTATAAGGTCACGTGTTACCAGAGAATATCTCATTCCGGCATGACCCATTGCTATACCATCACAAACCGCTATTGCAGGGAATACAACAGGAGTACCACCATTCATTGCAACCCCTAATTTTACAGCCTCAACAAGTTTATCTATATTCATATGACCTGGGACTATTTCGTTATATGATGAAACAATTCCAACCAAAGGGCGTTTCATTTCTTCTTTAGTCATGCCCAGAGCATTGAATAATGAACGTTGTGATGATTTTTCAACTCCTGAACAGAAAAAATTTTCACTCATAATTTTTTACCTCACTTTGAAATTCGTTAATTACTGATTAGCAATGAACGGAGACAGATGGAGGGAATTGCACCCTCGGTAGTCATGCATAAATCAGACCATGTTACTTCTTCACCACACCTGTCATCGACAGATACTCCTTATTCAAGGAATATATCATATAAAAACCAGACAATTTCATTATAAAAACAGGTGACGGAACTTTTATGAACCGTCACCCGAATAAAGTCCGATTCACAACCGAATTAATTTCGGAGTGCCAATCAGCAATATCAATTGCCGATATCAGTTATTGATGAACTTATCTTCTTCGTTGTTCCAGCTATAAAGCTTTCTGATTTCTTCGCCAACCTTTTCAGATGGGTGTTCAGATGCAAGCTTTCTCATAGCACGGAAATGTGCCTGTCCACCTGCTTCAGACATATCAAGAAGGAATTCCTTAGCAAATGAGCCGTCCTGAATATTCTTAAGAATCTGTTTCATAGCCTTTTTAGTGTCTTCAGTAATAATCTTAGGGCCTGTAATGTAATCACCGTATTCAGCAGTATTGGAAATTGAATATCTCATTCCAGCAAAACCACTCTGATAAATAAGGTCAACAATGAGTTTCATTTCATGGATACACTCAAAATAAGCATTTCTTGGGTCATATCCAGCCTCAACAAGAGTTTCAAAACCTGCCTGCATCAATGCACAAACGCCACCACAAAGTACAGCCTGTTCACCGAAAAGGTCTGTTTCTGTTTCTGTTCTGAAAGTAGTTTCAAGAACGCCTGCTCTTGCTCCACCGATTGCAAGACCATAAGCAAGAGCCATTTCTTTAGCTTTACCAGTAGCGTCCTGATGTACAGCAACGAGGCATGGAACACCCTTACCAACCTGATATTCACTTCTTACAGTGTGACCAGGGCCTTTTGGAGCAATCATTGTAACGTCAACGTCTGCTGGTGGTACAATCTGTCCAAAATGAATAGCAAAGCCATGTGCAAACATAAGCATATTGCCTGCTTCAAGGTTAGGAGCGATATCTTTCTTGTACATTGCAGCTTGTTTTTCGTCATTAATAAGAATCATAATAACGTCAGCCTGCTTAGCAGCCTCAGCAGCTGTGAATACTTCAAAACCCTGAGCCTCAGCCTTAGCCCAAGATTTTGAGCCTTCGTAAAGACCGATGATTACTCTGCCGTTTTCACCAAGGGATTCCTTAGCGTTAAGTGCGTGTGCATGACCTTGGCTACCATATCCGATTACAGCAATTGTCTTGCCGTAAAGAAGTGAAAGGTCACAATCCTGTTCATAAAAAACTTTTGCAGTATTTTCCATTTCTGGTTACTCCTTTTGTAAAAAATATATTATAACTGCCATAGCAGTAATAATCAATAATCAGTTGTTGATTGAATTAAGACAATGTCCGCCACGTTCAACAGCGACTATACCTGTACGGCACATTTCCATAATACCATAAGGTTTAACAAGTTCTATAAAAGCATCAATTTTATTAGTTTCACCTGTAATTTCTATTGTAAGAGCCTCCGGTGAATAGTCAACAATTTTGGAACGATAAATTTCAACTGCTGTCATGATATCCTGTCTTATTTCAGAATTATTGCGTACTTTTATAAGGAGCAGTTCACGTGTGACAGTATCATTTTTTTCAAGAACTTCAACAGCTTTAACGTCATGAAGTTTATCAAGTTGTTTAATTATACGTTTCTTTATATCATCATCGCCATGAAAAGCAATTGTTATACGTGAAAAATCGCCATTTTCAGTTTCACCAACTGTAAGGCTGTCGATATTAAAGCCACGTCTTGTAAACATTCCGGAAACTCTTGAAAGAACGCCAGACAGATTTGAAACAAGAACGCCAATTATATATTGTTTATCCATGAAAATTAACCTCACTTAACTTCTGTAATAATGTCATCAATTGAACCTCCTGGTGGCAACATAGGAAGTACAAATTCATCACAGTCAACAGCACAATCAATAATAAAAGTTCCATTAAAACTGAATGATTCCTGAACAGCCTGATGTAGTTCATCTTTTGTGAAAACTCTTTTTCCCTTTGCACCAAAAGCCTCTGCAAGCTTTACAAAATCTGTCTGACGTGCATCGAGTGTAGTATTTGAATAATGTTTATCAAAAAAGAGCGTTTGCCACTGACGAACCATACCAAGAACACCATTGTTCATAATTACAATTGTAAGCGGAGTATTCTGAGATACTGAAGTAGCCAGTTCATTAAGATTCATGCCAAAACTTCCGTCACCAGTAAAAAGAATACTTCTTTTGCCCGTTGCCTCATAAGCACCGATTGATGCACCCATTCCGAATCCCATAGTTCCAAGACCTCCGCTTGTAAGGAAAGTTCTTGGCTTTTTAAGGGGATATCTCTGAGCCGTCCACATCTGATGCTGTCCTACATCGGTAATAATATTTGCATCATTTTCATATTTACTAACAATGTCAATGATTTCAAACGGGTCAAGTTCTCTGCCTGACCTTGCACTTTCAACACGGCGTTTTTCTTCATCTTTAAGTTCCTGAACACGTTCAGACCATGTAATATTTTTCTTTTGTTCAACAATAGCTGTAAGACGTGATACAGCGTCTTTTATATCTCCCTGTATCGAAAGCGTTGACGGAATATTTTTATCAAGTTCAGCGTTATCAATATCAATGTGTATTATGCGGAAATTCTTAGCAAAACGATTTTTATCGCCGGTAGCCCTGTCAGAAAATCTCGCTCCGAGAGCAATAACCAAATCTGATTCATCTTCTGCAATAGATGAGGCATAATGACCATGCATGCCCTGCATACCAAGAAAATATGGATTATCATATGGTACAGCAGAAAGACCCATCAGTGAACAGCCCATAGGAGCATCGATTTTTTCAGCAAGGGCAATTATTTCATCAGATGCCTTGCCAGAAATTATACCACCACCAAAATATATATATGGTCTTTCACATGAATTAATAATTTCAGCAGCTTTTTCAAGCTTATCCTGTTCAGCAAGATTTAACGGATATGGAATAACTGGCTGTGCTTCTGGAGTATATTCACATAAAGCCTGCTGAACATCTTTTGGAATATCAACAAGTACAGGGCCAGGTCTGCCGGATTTTGCGATTTTGAATGCCATGCGGATAGTATCGGCAAGTTCATTAACATCTTTTACAATGAAATTATGTTTAGTAACAGGCATTGTTACTCCCACAATATCAACTTCCTGAAAGCTGTCACGTCCGATAAGACTGCACGGAACATTTCCGGTAATAGCAACCATTGGGATAGAATCAAGATATGCTGTAGCAATTCCAGTTACAAGGTTTGTTGCACCTGGCCCTGAAGTTGCAATTACAACACCAACTTTTCCTGTAGCTCTTGCATAGCCATCAGCTGCATGAGAAGCTCCCTGTTCATGAGCTGTAAGTACATGCTTTATTCTGTCACGGCAAAGATATAGTTCATCAAATAAATTGATAACCTGACCTCCGGGATATCCGAAAACAGTATTGCACCCTTGTTCGATTAAGGTTTCAACAACGATTTTTGCTCCTGATATTTTCATAATAAAAAAGTCCTTTATAATAATTTTTATGATTTACAAGTACTGACAAATAAAGCCCCCGACAATTCTGCCGGAGGCTCTAACTTAAGCTTTCTATACTCTGAACAGCACATTAAATCAGGCAAGAGAACCAGTTATGAACGGGCAGAATGAAGAACGACACAAGCCACTAAGGACTGTGCCGGTAATAATGACTATACCGGAAAGAATAAAACCTGTTCTCATTCTGGTTACCTCCTAAGTACTCTTTAATTTATATAATATCACTTTCTTCTCATAAAATCAATAAAATCATGAATTTTCGTTAAACTTCCATAAAAAAAAATCCTCAAATATATCTGGATTGTATATTTTTCAGTATAATTCATAT
>CAZTUV010000014.1:0-19961 GCA_964616595.1 uncultured Alistipes sp. | reverse complement strand
TATATAAAAAAAGTCCAGATTTATACTGGATCTTTTTCAACAGACTGAAAGGAGCGAAAAATCGCTCCTTTTTACGTTTTCACCGCATTCCTCGTCATTCGATAAATTTCCAGCCGTGACAGTGATTTCGGACTATTATTGGTCTGATTTACTGTGCGGCTGTTGTCGTTATTGTAGTAATTATTGACGACAGAATTTGCCTTCGGAACATTGCCAAGACCGCTGACATTCCAGTCCAATTGCAGCGACTTTTCCGCTGCTTTCATAACGTCATGTCCCATAGAATTCACAGCGTCAACAGCAGTTTTCACCTTGCCGTCAACACCCTCCGCAAGACCATAAACAAGGTTAAAACCAAGCTCTTTCTTGAACAGCTTGGACGGAGAAGCAATGCCGAAAAATCCTGCAATATTGTCCCAAATCTGATCGCAGAAACCGGATATCTTATCCCACAGCCAGCCGCACATATCGCCGATACCGTTCCAGATACCTCTTACGATATCCGAGCCGATACTGTAAATTTTATCGGGAAGTCCCTTGATTCCATCAACGAGATTGTTCCACAGATTGGATGCCGCTTCACGTGCTTTAATAGCAATATCAGCCGCAAAACTCGTAACCTTGTTAACAACATTACAGAGCCAGTTCCAGACCTCACCGGGCAAGCTGCTGATTTTATTGATAATAGCGCTAAAAAAGCCTGTGATCGCTTCACGGGCTTTTGTCTGCATATTGATTACCCAGCTCGCAACATTAGAAATTACATTGCAAAGCCAACTCCAGACTTCACCCGGCAGACTGCACAGCTTGTCGATGATATTACTGAAGAATCCGGTGATCGCTTCAGTTGCCTTGTTGTGCATATCCAAAACCCAGTTTGCAACGTTCAGGATCACATTGCACAGCCAGTTCCAGACCTCGCCGGGAAGGTTTTGCAGTGTTTCCACAATGGCATTCCAGAAGTTTGAAATTGCCTCTTTTGCCTTATCCCAGATGTTCACCGCCCACTCGGAAACCTTGTCAAAAAGCTGTGAAAATACACTGCTCCACGCCTCAATCATGGTGTCCTTGTATGAAAGGATTCCGTCCCAAATTGACTGCAAAATGCTCATACCCAGAGCCAGCCAGTCCGTTTCCATGATACCGTTGACAAGAGCCATTACTAACTGCGGTATTGCTGCGATGAGCTGCGGAATTGCCTGCACCAGTCCGCTTGCAAGTCCAATAATCAAATCCATAGCACAGGTGATCAATTGCGGAATGGAGTTCAGAAGTCCGTTTATCAGACCTGTAACCAGTTGCAAAGCCGCTTGTAAGATCATGGGCAAATTCTGAATCAGACCTTGAATCAGTCCCGTGACAAGCTGAATTGCAGCTTGTATAATTTGCGGTAAACACTGCAAAAGTCCCTGAATCAGACTGTTTATCATCTGTAATGCAGCATTCAGAATTTTCGGGAGATTTTTCAGCAGACCGTCCACCAGTTTCAGCACAAGCTGTACCGCTGCCTGAATGATTTTAGGCAAATTCTTTATCAATCCGTTGCAGAGCGATTCCACCAACTGCATTGCTGCATCGACCAGCAACGGCAAGTTGTCAATGATGTCATTGATAAGCCCATTAACGAGTTGCAGAGCAGCATCTATGATGTCGGGAAGTGCATCTAAAATTCCCACTGCAAGACCTGAAATCAGCGTAAGTGCCACTGCAATAAACTGCGGAAGATTTGACGAAATGAACGAGATAATCTCCTGCAAAATGTTCATTACAGAATTTAAAATAGTCGGCGCTGACTGCATAATCGCATTGCCGATTTGTGAAAGTGCAGAAAAAATGCTCTCCAGAATCGCCGGGAGAGCCGTGGAAATATATGATGCCAACTGAGTTATCAGGTTCAAAAATCCTGTGACCAAAGTCGGCAAAAGCGTATCAATTAGGGGCGGCAGGAGAGTGCCTATCGACTGAATGATCGTCATGAAAATGCTGTTAAAGGCATCTAAAAGTCCCGGTAAAATTTGCGGAATCTGTGTTTTCAAAGTTTCCGCAAGCTGTGTTACAAGTTCTTTTATTTTAGCAAGAGCAGCTGAGAGTCCGCCCTCGTTGAATGCACTGACAATGTCCGTTAATCCCTGCACTGCCGTTCTTGCGGAGGGAGCGAGTTTCTCGCTAATCGACAGCGCCGCACCTTCCGCAGCAGAGGACAGCAAAGTTAAATCTCCTTTGAGATTATCAAGCTTGATCTGTGCCATTTCCTCTGCCGCGCCGCTGCATCCGTAGATAGATTCCGTCAGACTCTTATAGTCCTCATCCGTGGCATTGATGATAGCAAGCATTCCGGCAAGGTTCTGTTTACCGAAAATCGTAGCGGCATTTTGCAGCTGTTCCGCCTGCGTTAGACCATCTGTTGTAGCTGACAAATCTGCCATAATAGCGTCGTAATCACGCATATTACCCTCAGAGTCCACAAGGTCAACATTGACTGCACCCATTGTGCTGCGAAGTGTGTCCATGATGTCCTGCAATGACTTGTATGAGCCGTCAGCATTTGTAATTTCAAGACCGAGATTTTCCATTGCCGCAGCCTGAGCATCGGTCGGTTTTGACATATTGACAAGGGCATTTTTCAGCGAATTTCCGGCTTGCGAGCCTTTGATTCCGCTGTTTGCCATAAGTCCAAGAGCGATGGATAAATCTTCGGCAGAAGCACCCAAAGTTCCTGCGATAGGAGCACAGTATTTAAAGCTTTCTCCCAGCAGTGAAACGTTGGTATTTGCGGAAGTTGCAGTAGCCGCCAAAACGTCAGCGTAATGAGAAGCGTTGGAAACTCCCGGAGCAAATTCACCGTCAGCTGCAATGCCGAGAGCGGTCATGGAGTCTGTAACGATATCGGATACAGTCGCCAAGTCCTCGCCGGAAGCCGCCGCAAGGTTCATAACGCCGGAAACAGAGTTCAAAATATCATTTGTTTCCCAGCCTGCCATCGCCATGTATTCCATCGCCTGACCGACTTCGGTAGATGTAAACGACGTAGTAGAGCCGAGTTCCTTTGCCTTTTCAGAAAGCTGTGCGGTCGCTGCATTGAGTACCTCCACAGTTTCACATGAGCCTGACATCAAGGCTTTTACCGTTGACATCTGCGATTCAAACTGCGAAAATGTAGTCAGACTGGTGGTAGCAACAGTCGCTCCAAGAGCTGCCGCTGCACCAGTGTAAGCTTCAAAAGCGCCGACTGCCGCTTTTGCTCCGGTCGCTACACCTTTGCCCAGAGTTCCGGCAAGTTTGGAAAATCCGCCCTCACTTGCAGCTGCCTTTTCACCTGCGGTTTTGGCGCTGTCACCGGCATTTTTCATGCTTTTGTCGAACTTATCAGCAGCCTGAGCATCTACCTTTCGATAGATGCCATTTCCATCTTATTTTTTACAATAAATTTTGATTGCCTGAGATACGAACTCTGCCGTTCCGCTACCGCATGATTTGTCGATATTGTCCGTTAGCTCTCCACCGCCTGCATACATTTTTCCAAGTGAAGCAAGTATTGTATCAGTACAGGTATAGAGATGTTCCGTAATATAATCCTGGATTTTCTTAACCTGCAGCTGTACTCTTTCCGAATCAGGGTTTTCATTTCTCATTGTTCCGAATTCTACGAAAAGCTCCATAAATTCTTCGGCAAGACGATCATCTTCCTCTTGCGTGCGGTCTTTTGTCTTTTCGACAAATTCCTTATACGCATCGGTATTGCCCCACTGTTCACGGGTGCGTTTTGCATATTCATCAATCTTTGACCGATCAAATACTGTAAAATCCACAGCTCTCACTCCTATCATTTTTATTCCACGAGCGAAGTTTATTAAGTTTTCTAAATGCTGTTTTTTTAATTCCAATAGCTCTATTTGTTGAGAAAGTGCCTTCTTTCCGTCGAAATTCGTACTATCAAGAATCGCTTTGATCTCTTTTAGAGGGAATTCCAGTTCACGAAAAAGAAGTATTTGCTGTAATCGTTCCAGAGCTGTATCGTCATACAGTCTGTAGCCGGAATCAGTATATTTTGTTGGCTGCAAAAGACCGATTTTGTCGTAATATTGCAGGGTGCGTACGCTCACTCCTGTCAACTTACTAACTTCTTTGACTGTCATCATTTCAATTACCTCATCGTGTTAATCCTATTATAAACTATGACGTAACGTAGGAGTCAATAGCGTTTTTTACTTTATTTGTAAATTTTCTATGAACAGCAAACCGTAAAATCAATTCCTTTCGTTGACTTTTTATTTGAGTTCGTGGTATAATTCTGTTACAAAGAAAGCATGGGGCTTTCTCGCTTAAAAAGAATTACATTCAGGAGGAATCAATGGACATCAAACTTTTCCCGTTAGAAAAAATGATGCTTAATGAGGTTGAAATCCGATTAGGTATGAATAAGCAACATGTTATTGAACTGTTGGGTGAACCAGAAAATAAACATGAAAATTATGGTGGAAATAGCTGGCGTCATTACTATTATAACACTGAACTTGCACTTGATTACGACAAAAATGGAAATCTTGAGTTTATAGAATTTCTTGCTGGGCATAACGGACAATTAAAACCATATATTTATGGAGTATCAGCTTTTGATACAAAAATGGACGAACTTGTTTCGTTATTATCCGAACATAACAATGGAAGAATTGATGACAAGGAATACTCTTCCTATGGATTTTTGGAAATCAGTGTCGGAATATGGTCAGATGGAGAAGAGGAGTATTGGACTACCATAGGTATCGGTATAAGAGAGTACTACTTGGAATGATTACATTTTACAATACCAACAAATCCCTCTCATCATAAACGCTCGACCCAGAATTTCCAACACCGCAGCGAATCGCCCGGTCGAGAGCCATAATCAATGCAACAGCACCGTCAATTTTCTCTGTGGATTTTTCCTTATCCGGCTTAATATTTCCGGCAGGGTCACGCTTGATGAAGATATTATCCATCATCCAGCGGAGAACCGGATGCCCGTTGTGAGCAAGTTTCTGCTCCAACGTCAGCTTCATCAGTTCCTTGGTCGGCGGACTAAGATCTCGGTATCCTTGACCGAATTGTACCAGCGTAAATCCCAGATCTTCAAGATTCTGCGACATCTGAACTGCTCCCCATCGGTCAAATGCAATTTCCTTAATATGAAACTTCTTTCCCAGTTCGTCAATGAAGTTTTCAATGAAACCGTAGTGAACAACGTTACCTTCGGTGGTGAGCAAAAATCCCTGCCGTTCCCACAAATCGTAGGGAACATGATCTCTGCGAACTCGCAAGGGAAGTGTATCTTCGGGCAGCCAGAAATACGGCAGAACATAATAATCCTCATCATCATCTGTCGGTGGAAAGACCAGAACGAATGCCGTAATATCGGTGGTTGAGGATAAGTCTAGACCGCCGTAGCAGACACGCCCTGAAAGGTCATCTTCGTCAAAAGAAACCTTGCATTTATCCCATTTTTCCATTGGCATCCAACGAACTGCCTGTTTTACCCATTGATTCAGACGAAGCTGTCGGAACGCATTCTCCTCACCAGGAGTTTCCTTTGCAGAATTACAAGCAGCGACAACCTTATCCATGCCGATAGTCTTATCAAGGCTCGGATTTGCTTTCTTCCACACCTTTGGGTCAGTCCAGTCCTCAGACTCATCTGCACCATAAATGACAGGATAAAAAGTCGGGTCGTGTTTTCTGCCTTCGATGATATCCTTTGCCTTGGAGTGGACTTCATAGCAGATGCTGTTGGTATCCGTTCCGGCAGTGGTGATGAGAAAATACAACGGCTGCATTCTTGCATCGCCTGATCCTTTTGTCATTACATCAAAAAGTTTGCGGTTGGGCTGCGTATGAAGCTCATCAAAGACTACGCCGTGAATGTTAAAGCCGTGCTTGCTGTAGGCTTCTGCGGAAAGTACCTGATAAAAGCTGTTTGTAGGCATAAAAACAATTCTTTTCTGAGAAGTCAGGATTTTGACTCGTTTATTCAGTGCTGGACACATCCGCACCATATCGGCAGCAACATCAAAAACAATAGCCGCCTGCTGTCGGTCAGCAGCACAGCCGTAAACTTCCGCACGTTCCTCGCCGTCACCGCAAGTCAGCAGAAGAGCGACTGCCGCCGCAAGCTCTGACTTTCCATTCTTTTTTGGAATCTCAATGTAAGCAGTGTTGAATTGTCGGTAGCCGTTAGGTTTCAGAATGCCGAACAAGTCACGGATGATCTGTTCCTGCCAGCCGAGCAGTTCAAACTTTTTTCCTGCCCATGTACCTTTCGTATGAGACAGGCACTGAATAAAATTGACGGCATAGTCTGCCGTCGCTTTGTTGTATTTTGAATCCTCTGCCATGAATTTCGATGGCTTGTATTTTCGCATTCTGCATCACCTCCGATACGAAAAAAGACCTGCTAAAAGCAAGTCCGAAGTTGGTATTTTTGAACGCCCTTTGGAGCAATTTTTTATGGAGATTCCTCTTTCATTATAACCATGTTACCATAAAAAAGCAAGGAAATCAAGTCATTTTGGAATCATAAATTACACAAAGATACACCGAAAAATCGGTAAAAATTGTACTGCCGGAGAAAACGAAAATAGGCAGTAAGAGAGAGACAGCCACCTTATTCAAGGACTGTCGCTTATATTTGCCGTGTGTCTTACTTTTCGAGCTGATCGAAGCACCACTTCATTGCATCGCCGCCGTCATCGAAAGGATGTGGAGCAACTTCGTTCAATCCGAGGCGGCATTCGATGTAGGAAAGCCCCGTCTCTTCCTCCGTTTCGATGAAGTCGTAAATGGCAGCTTCAAATCCTCTGTAGGTCAGTCCGCAGACCAGAACCTTTTCGCCGTATTTCAGCACCGCACCCTGCGTGCTGCATCCGTTCATTTCGAGGTGCTCCATTGTTGTGACCTTTTCCCATTTCATAACCGTTTCCTCCGTTTGATTTGTATTTCGGTGCGGTTTCCCGTTCCGTTGTGTAGTATATTACCATACTTTCTGAGATACATCAAGCGGCTAAAACTACAGAATATCGGGAAAAATCAGCTGTCATGATTGTCAGTTTTACACATTCGGAAAAACGCTTCGGGGCGGTGATCCGCCCCTGCGTTCTGGAATCCTATTCTTCAAGCAAGCCGTCCTCGGCAAGATTGTCGTAGGTTTCTTCAAGAATCTGCTCCAGTTTATCCCAGGAATCGCATTCCCAGCGAGGACCTCCGATCGGTGAACCGTGGCTGCCGTCTCCGTGGCTGGTAAGGTAAAGCCCCTCGTCCGTCACTACAAGGCGGTCTTTGTATTCAAAAATGAAAGCCGAGCCTCTGAAGTATTCCCAGCAGGCTTTCGCCTTGTCGGAAAAGCCGTCCGGCAGTGCAAACTCAACTGCGGAGCTTTCGTTTTCGTGGTCGTTCATGTCCATCGGTCTGTAGCCTACAATCATGTGCGTGTCAGGTCTTAAGAATTTCATCTGTTTTTCCTCCAGATTTCGTAGTTTTCGGAGCGTTCTCCGCTTCCGTTGTACACAGTATACCGCATAGTGTAAATAATAGCAAGCGGCTAAATCTACCGAAATATCGAGGAAAATCAGCTTTTGTAACTGTGTAATATATGCCTTGTTGCAACAGCCCCGCCGTTGCCCCTGTGTGCCGACGATTCCCGAAAGGGCAAACTTTACGGAGGGAAGAAAAACGGCGAACGTAGGCGAACGTGGCGGCTGTACGAACAAGAATCCCTTTCGGGATTCCGCTCGGATTTGGTTTTATCTGCCTGTCATAGCTTCCCATTCAAATTCACAGCAGGCATCGTATTCATCATCAAAAAGGGCGTCATCGTCAACGTAATCCGTTTCGTAGTTGATGCTGTAGATTTCCTCGAAAACCGTACCTTTTTCCGTCGCATCCTCTTTGGCGAGATCCTTGGCATCCCCTTCGATCCAAGCCCTGAATGCCTTGTCACTCATACCCTCATTCTCGACCTCAAGCTCGTACTCATAATCGTTGTCCACCCAAGTGATGACTGCCTTGCTGATGTACTCACGCTCGTTCCAATCCATTCTTCCTGCCATTGCTCTTGCCTTTGCTTCTCTGTAGCTGATCATTGATTTTCCTCCATTTTACGTTGTTTTCGTGCGGTGTATCTCCGCTGCCGTTGTGTGTATATTACCGTCTTTTTGGAGATTAGTCAACGGATTTTCAGATAATAATAGTGACAAAGATGCAGACTTAGAAGTGTATATTTTTGACAAGAAAAAGCCATCGCCGTGTGCCCCTTAACGATTGCTCGGTGCGGCATTGTTTTAACTAAAATGCTTTTCCAACTCAGCCCCACTGTTGCCCCTGTGTGCCGCCGATTCCCGAAAGGGCTAACTTTACGGAGGAAAGGGAAACGGCGGACGTGGGCAAACGTGATGGCTTGTGTGACGCTTATTCGGAGTAATTGCGGTGGATGATGCTGATGATTTTTTCCTGTTCCTCAGCGGAAACACCAATGGCTTCAAGAGCCTCACGAGTTCCGCAATCAGGGCAAATTTGGATGTTATCAACTCTTGAAATGGCAGGTCTTTCCGTGTAGCTGTATCCGCATTTCGGGCAGGTTCTTGGTTCTCTGATTTCACTTTTCATTTTTCGCACCTCCTTCGCTGATGTCAAATGCAAGCCGCAGATGCTTCAAATCAAAACCGAAATCACGGTAACCCTGAACGCAGGTTCTCACGTAGGAACTGCTCGGAATTCCCAGCAGTCTGTCCTCGTGCATGATGTACACAAAAGCTGTCAGCGTTTTGGTTTTGCCGTTTTTCAGAAGCTCCACGGGCAGTTTCATTTCGGTTTTATAGTAAAAAGTCGGGCAGCCTTCGTAGGCATCAAGGCGTTGTTCATCGGCTTCCGAAACTTCCCAGACTGCAACCGGAACAGCGGAATTCTCGGCTTTTTCAATGGTGAGATAAGAGCCTGTTTTTGAGCCTTTGAACAGCAGCCCGTAGCCCTTGATGAATGCCGTGCCGATTGGCGTGGCATCGGGGCAGCGGTATTTCATCTGATGAACGTTGAGATTTGAACCGTAGGCAAGATAATATTTTTTCATCGTGATACTTCCTTTCCGAAGGAAACTTCCTTCTACTGCCTTAAGCCACCCGTAGGTGGCGGTTAGGGCAGCAGGAGGAAATCTCCTGCGTTATGCTCCGTATCTCCAGGCTGCATTGCCTGCCAGATTTCGCATCAGAATCTCTCTTGCCGTTTTGAACTCGTCCCCGACAAATCCAAGTCTGATCATCCAAGTTCTCATCAAGAACTTTTTGTTTTCGGAAGTGCTTTTCTTTGGGCTTGCTGTTTTCAGTTCCTTTGCCATTTCGGAAAGGGCAAGTGCAAGTTGAATGAAGGTTTTTAATTCGCCTGCGTGAAGTCCGTTCTGCCTGCCGTTTTCAGGTTTGTTGAACTGAAAAAGTCGAAATTCAATTGTGCCTTTTGTAAACACGCTGTGCATGTTGAGCTGGGCATATCTGCTGTCATTGTAGTGTTGATTTCTGCCGTAGGTGCATCCCTGTGAGCCGTACCAGATGTCCGCAAGCTGTGCCATCGTTGTGGGTTTCTTGCTGTTGAGCTGCTCCAAAAATCGTGGGTTTACTGTTCGGCAATATCTGTTTGTGCGGCCTCTGTCAATTTTCAGGCTTTCTATCAAAAGTTCCTCGTGAGCCGCCATGATATTTGCGAGATTTCTCAGGCTTTGTGGAGTGTGTCCTTTTGCACCGATGTGAACGTGGACTCCACATCCGATTTCGTAGGAACTTTTTGCTCCGGCTTTTCTCAGTCGGCGGACAAGCTCCTGCAAGGTTTCGATATCCTCGTAGTGAAGAATCGGTGTTACCAGTTCACACTTTTCGCTGTCGGGGCCTGCAATGGAGACATCTCTTTGAAATTTCCATTCTCTTCCCTGAGCGTCCCAAGCACTCCAAGTGTAGTAGCCGTTGCGGCTTGCTGTATCTTTGAAATCGTCTGTTCCGAAGAACTCTGCGGCGATTTTCGCAGCCTTGTTTCTGGTGATGTTGTTCATCTCGATCTCGACCCCGATGGTCTGATTTTTAAGGTTTTCAATCTGCTTTCTTGTTTTTTCGTTCATCGTGTTTTCCTCCGTTTTTCGGGGCTTTTTGCCCTTTCGTTGTATCACATATTACCGCATAACGGAGGATATATCAATACCATTAGTACACGATCTTTTTGGCTGTATTTCTGCGAATCATTGTGTAATTTACAGTCTTGATATACTTGATTTTGTATGGTATACTTACATACAATGGAGGAGTGGCTCGCTTATTTTTTGCCCCCACGTTCAGTCAGAATTGCAACGGAGTCCACATTTGGAATCACCGCAAGACTGCTGCCGTTCCGCCAGTGAATATGAACACCTCCGGCGTCGTCAACAAACTGAACCTCGCCGATTGTTCCAACAGGCGGTGCTTGCTCATCATCCATTGAAATGAGCTGCACCGTTGTTCCTGTTGGATATTTTTCACGGAGCATTGTAAGCTGTCTTTCATTCGGAAATTTCATTTGAACCCATCCCATTTCTGAACGCCGAACTGCCTGTCAGATTGCGGAGCAGAACTTTGCGAGCTTGTTTGTAGTCCGCACCAATCATACCCAGCCGGATAAGAAAGCACCTGAAAGCGTACTTTTCATTATCGCTGGTATCGGGCTTGTTGTTGATGCGGTTTCGGTTTTTGGCGAACTCGCAGAGCATGGAAATGAACGTGCAGTAGGCATCCGCATCACCGTCCTGTTCAACCGTAAACCAAGGGAAATTCACGGTTTTCTCAGTAATTTCAAATTCAAGGTTATCGGTTCCAAATGCTGATTTGAAAAGTTCTCCCTTGTTCTCAATGATGCGTCTGACTCTGTTCAGCGTTCTTTCGCTGAGTGAATCCAATGGCATCTGAACGGTAAGTCTGTCAGGTGTTGTGCTGATTTCGTAGAAAAATCCTGCATCTGCCAGTTCTGCGAGAATTTTTTCATCAACCGCTTCAACAGTTAGAACCGAGTCCTTATTCAGCATGAAATTTCCAATTTGATAGCTGAATGTTGGAGCACCGAGATACTGCACCGTATTTCCCGATATTTCAGCGATTTTTTGCGCCAGAGCTTTTCGCTGTGATTTTTCGATATTGAATTTGATTTCCATATATGTGACCTCCTGTTTTCACCGTCTCTGCGGTGTTTTCGTAGTCACATATTAACTCGTTTTGCACAGAATAGCAAGTGTGACATATGACGAAATATCGGGCGGAAAATTGTTGATTTTTCGGACGAAATATGCTATAATTGGATTAATGTAGTAAGCACACAGCTTGCTTATGAAAATCGGAATTTACGGAGATATAATAAATGAAAATTAGATTAGTAAGACCAAATATAGAATTGAAAGATAAGGCAATAGAATTCAGACAAGAATTTTTTGATAATGAAGAAATGATAATCAATGGAAGCGAATTGCTTGACAAAACTGAAAACTATGATGATTGGCTTAAAGTAGTAACGGATAACGCCAAAGAAGAAACTGTCAATCCAGATTGGGTTGTAACAGATACATATTTTGCCCTTGATGAAACCGATAGTATAGTCGGAATTATAGATTTAAGGCACACATTAAATGGCTTTCTAAGGAATTTCGGGAATTGTGGATATAGTGTGCGTCCGACTGAAAGAAGAAAAGGATATGCAACAGAAATGCTTCGCCAAATTTTACTTATTGCCCATAATATGGATTTAAGTGAATTGCATTTATCAGTAGAAAGAAATAACGAGCCGTCAATAAAAACAATTCTAAAAAATGGCGGCACATATGAGCGCAGCTTTGAATTTGAGGGAGAACAAGCAGATGTCTATAAGATACCACTGTAAATTCTAATTTCCATCAACAACAAACAGGTGCAGAGCTTATCATTCTGCACCTGTTTTACTTAGTATCACTTCGTTCACAATTTTCTCCAAGGTTGGCGTAATAGGCAATACCGGCAAGCACAAACCAAGCATTGCCAACATAAATTCCGTTGCCCCACATTTTATAAGCAGCAGAATCAGAATATGGATTTTTCAGCCATTTTTCCACCTGTTTACGGCTTTTCGGCTTGCTGGATTTTCCCATAGCCTTGCGGTGCGTTTCAAATGCGTCTATCCACCAGTCGATTTCTTCTTCGGTCGGATTTTCGGTTTCAAGACCGTCACACCACCATGTCGGCATACCCTGCAGCAATGCACATTCCTGTGGTGTGAGTCGTCTCACAATGTATTCAATTTCGGGAGTGCTGTCGTTGACCAGCGGTGGATCTTTGTAGTCGGAAGCCACAAGGGTGTTTGCTTTTTCTTTTTCGGCTTCTGTATGAAAGGAACTCTTGCTTGTGGAGTATTTGGGATGAGCAATTCCACCCGCACCTGAGGCAACAAGCGTGGGCGATTTTTCTTCCTCAATCTGAAAACTGAATCTCGCATTATAGCCCTGATTCATGGCAGGTCTGCCGATGCCGTAGGAAACTGCATGGTTCTCTGTACAATTTAAAGTGTACATTGTTTCGGATTCTTTATATCCGTCACCGTGATGCGAAGGACGTGAGCCGTTGCCTTCAACAACAACGATTCCACCTTGATTTTTTGATGCCGATTGATTACTTGTATCAATAGTTTTTGCTGTATCAGCCTCATAAAATCCGCTGTTGGGATTGTTAGACATCATGGAATTGCTGTGTTTGGAGCAGATGCCGTAAGCTTTCGGAACGAAAAGTGTCTGGTCATTATTACAAGACAGCGTTGCCGATTTATCCTCTTGTATCAACGCCCCACGACCACCAATTCCATGTCCGCACCTGATTTTTAGTGTGGCAGGAACAACTCCCGCACGAAGCGTCGGAGAAGTTTCTTCTTCAAATCCGATGCCACGAGCCTTTGCCGAATGCTCTGTGCAGAAACCTGCGGACTCCACCACAAATGGCTGATTATTGCCGCCTGTTCCATACGATGCTGATATCGTTTCTGCAACTTCAACAGGTCCCTTGAAACGTGTATCTTGCCCGTGGTTAGAGAATACTAAGCCTGTGCCTGTCGTTCCAGAGCAATCTGTAACACTTCTGGCAGCTTCTTTCCACGCTCTGACGCTCTCCGCAGAATACCCAGACACGCCCTCGGACTCAAATAATATTTTTTGGGCACATCCACCATCAAAATCTGCGACAAGGTAGATACGCATTCTTCGTTGGGGCGTATACCAGTATTGAGCGTCAACTGTTCGCCATGCGAGAGAGAAATTATTGCCCAGAATTTCTCCTGCCTTTGTCCACTTTTCAGGTTTAGGGACAGATACTGCTGGGTCTTTGACTTTGCAGAGTTCTTCAAGGACGCATCGGAAATCTTCCCCACTGTTGGAGGAGAAAGCGCCTCCGACGTTTTCCCACACTGCGAATCTCGGATATTTGCCATTTGTTGCACACCTCATTTCTTTGATAATTCTGACTGCCTGAAAGAACAGTCCTGAGCGTTCTGCATTCAAGCCGGCTCTTTTTCCCGCAACACTCAGGTCGGTGCAAGGACTGCCGAATGTGATGATGTCAACGGGTTCAATCTCCGCACCATTAATATGGTTGATGTCGCCGAGATGTTTTATAAAAGGCAATCTTTTAGTCGTCACCCTGATTGGGAAAGGTTCAATTTCCGATGCCCAGATTGGCGTGATTCCTGACAGAATCCCAGCGACCGGAAACGTTCCGCTGCCGTCGAACAGACTGCCGAGCGTTAATGTTTTATTTTTCATCAGCAGCCTCCAGTCTTTTCTTCAGAGCAGTAAAAAACGCCTTGTTTCTGACTGGAATACCTTTTGCAAGGCATTCATTTTCAAAAGCAAAGCGTATTTCAAGTTCTTTCACGGAATAATCTGCACGATATTTCCGCCATGTCATCTCATCATATTGACGGAGTTTTGCCCATAAATCAGGATAAAACTCCCACAGCTTCCGCAGTTCCGACAGTGATTGCAGTGGACAAAGCCAGCAGCTTACACGCCTGAATCTGTCATACAAGCCGTTCCAATCAAAACCACGTTCATAGCAATATTTCAGGCAATCGGCTTCTGTCATGTTCCACTCCACAAGCGGGTGAATGCACTCAGAACGCTGATTATTTTTTCGTTCCAGGCGGTATTTTTCATCAGCCGCAATGCCGACATACTGACGGATATCATACTTTTCACGAAGACCGTGAAGAAATTGTTCTCGTGGCTGATCTTTCAAACGATTGGTACACCACCGCATTTTCGGCCCCATCCAGCCGTAGCCGTTGTAATCCCTGCCGAACTGCTCACGGAATTTTTCAGGATCTCCACGTTTTATCGGTGCTTCGGAAAAATAGTGTTCAAAGCTGTGTTCTGCCTTGATTCTTGTGATCGGTCTGCCGATGTATTTTTCCAGTTTATCCAGATGTGCATACATATCGGGGAATTCAAGTCCTGTATCGCAAAACAGAATCATATCAACCGGACGATTCTCCTCAAGCAATCGGAGCAGCATGGCTGAGGAATCTTTTCCGCCAGACAGCGAACATACGAAAAAAGGCGGTTTATTCTCCATTTTGCACCTCTTTCGGAACATCTGCATATTCAATCCGCTGACCGTCACGCATCAGATACACATCATCAGACCTGCCGTCATGCAGCTTGATGTATCTTTCAACAGCAACATCTACAAATTTCGGTTCAAGTTCCACTCCATAGCAAATTCGATCAAGCTGTTCACAGGCAATAAGAGCTGACGCACTTCCGAGAAATCCGTCAAGAACAAGTCCGTTGCTCTGCGTACATTGCTGAATCAGATATGCGATAAGCGGTACAGGCTTACTGGAAGGATGACCGCAGCCATCTTCCTTACTGTTTTTGATACGGTCAAACTCAAATACTGTTTTCTGCTTCTGGTCGCCGTACCAGATGTGCTTGCCGTCCTTACGCCATCCCCAGATGATGGGTTCATGGATATATTTCCAGTCGGTTCTTGTGAGAACAAGTCTATCCTTTTTCCAGACAAGACCTGCACCGACCTTGAAGCCTGCATCTTCATAAGCATCATGGAATACACGAGCTTTGCTTGTTGCATAGAAAACGTAGATGCTTGCGTCCTTTGCCATAGCATCTCTGAATCTTTCAAATGCAGATTTCAGGAATGCATAGCCCTTTTCATCATCAAGGTCATCATTTTTGATTTTTCCTGATGTGCTTTCAAGGTTGACGAGGTATGGGGGATCTGTACACACAAGGTTAACTTTCGTATCACCGAGCAAAGCCGCATAGGTTTCCGGCAAAGTCGAATCACCGCAGATGACTGTATGTCTGCCAAGATGCCAGATATCGCCCAACTTTGAAAAACAAGGCTTTTCCAGTTCTGCATCAACATCAAAATCGTCCTGCTTTGCATCTTCGTCTGAGGCAAATAAGTCCGCCAGTTCTTTTTCATCAAATCCGGTGAGACCAAGGTCAAAGTCCTCAGACTGTAATTCAGAAAGTTCTACAGCAAGCATTTCCTCATCCCATCCTGCATTAAGAGAAAGCTTATTATCCGAGATAATATATGCACGGCGCTGCGTTTCAGTAAGATGACTTTCCTTTATGCAAGGCACTTTCTTCAATCCAAGTTTCTGAGATGCATAAAATCTTCCGTGTCCACAAAGAATGGTATTATCTTCCGAAACAATAATCGGTGACAGAAAACCAAATTCCTTAATCGATGCCGCAATCTGTGCAACCTGTGCTTCAGAATGCGTTCTGGCATTTCGTGCATAAGGAATCAATGTGTCAATATCGGCAATGTAATACTCTGTTTCTTTCGTCATGCAATAATCTCCTTTCGGTATTCAATTGATTTAGTTATTGATTTTGCTAAATCTACATATGGCATACAAACGGTTATAATCTGTTGTTTCAGTTCTTCAGTAGGTTCAGACACATCATTTCTTTCACCGCAAAACTCGCCAAATAAAAGAGAACTTGCAATATTATACATTTGAGCACAAATCACTTTGTCTTCCGACTTTCCAAGAATGATGCCATTTCCAGCTATCTGAATCGATGCTTTATACATTTTAGGAGTTAATATTCCTACACCCATATAACCGGTTTTGCTATCTCTTCTAAGGGTTTTATTCAAAGTGTTTTGGGCAACCGAAGCGATTCTTATATTGGCTTTCCTGCAGTCTGTTTTTACACGATTTATATGGTCAACTACAACGTCATCTGTTGATTGCAGATTTAAGATAAATCTGTGCAGCTTCATATTTGTACCAGAATTGCTTGTTGAAATATAACCGGAATTACTGTTGAAGAACCACCTATGTTGTATCACACGTGGTATGTCCTCTTCATCAATTATAAAAGTCGAACTATCCGGTAAAGTGCCAACTGCTTGACCATTCGACACAATAAAATGATAATCAGGAGTGCAGTTCTTACAATTTCTGCTTTTAGAACGCTTAATATTAGACAGCTTCAATAAAGAATAGTTGTGGCACTTTGAACATTGACATTCATATAAAGTGGTTTTATTTACTCTTACGGGATCTTTATCCGTTATTGTCCACAATCCATATACTTCTCCACTGTGGTTGTTCATCTGTAGATCCTCCTTTGCAATACTTTCTGCAAGCCTTTTCTGGCATCCATTACATTGCCTTTGACAGCCTGTCCTTTAAGTGTTCTATACTGTTGCTTGGTGAGATGCTGGCGGTTATGTTTCAGATCCCGCCAGAATTGGATATCTGCTTTCATAAAAATCCTCACTTTCTGCTACGAAGCAGTTTTTCCATCATATCTATTTCGCCGGTGAGAGTTACTTCCTCGGAGCAGTTCTCACGAACTATCTGATAAATTTGAGACCATATCTGCTGTGCCTGCTTCATAAAACTTTGACTCATGGCAACGAAAGGACTTTGTATCGGTGAAGTAGGGCAGGTAGGATGTTTGCCAAGAAGTCCATAGGAACTTATAGCCTCTTCACACTGCATCCAACGTGCCACGCTCATTGAATATTGCTCGATCATTGCAGGAGACACAAGGCGTTCGCATTTGAAGCCTTTCAGCCAGAGCCATGTATCTTCATAAATTTTGTCAGCACCGAGAGGCTTCCCGTTTTTTTGTCTTGCAGAAAGTATTTCACTTGGCTTCGGCATATCTTCGCCCACAAGATCAGGAATATCATCGGGGACTTTGATCTGCGTTAACGCTCTGCCTCCCGGATTCCCGGAAGAAATTTTTTCTGAAAGAGCCTTTTTCGGTCTCCCTGCACCGGGTCTTGCACCGCCTCTGTTCGTGCCATCTCTCGCCATAGTATCACCCCCCATAATAATTCAAACGATATTTATTCCAGAGATAAAAAATCCTGACTTTGAAGTCAGGAAAATAACGTAATTTCGTATTTCTTTGATTTTGGGCATATACCCTCTTAGATTACGCTTGTGCTATGCGTTTGAGGGAGCACCGGTCTTTCTGTGACTTCACCGTAGAGAAGTGAATACCCCACCGGTCAGCTCCATCCCGCCCATTGCTTTTTCTGTCGAATCATGTTATAATGAGACAAACAATACAAGGTGGTGTGCTTATGTCAGATGTTGTTGAAGCTTTTAATCCCGGTTGGGTTAGAAGCAAAAAAGCAATGCAATTCAGCAGCAATTTTCAAAGAATAATTGAGTTTTATGTTTTTTCAACTCCCTGTGACTTAGTAAGTTCCTCATCGCATGGGTTATCGGGGCGTAATTGGGGAACGAAACCGTGGAGTAAAACCAAGTTAAGATCATACCTTCTTCAAGTTGGACAGTTTGAGATCGGAAAAAATTATTTCAAAGCTACAAAAGGCTCTAAAAAACAAGGCACTCAGTCAGATATGAACGAAAAGATTGCATCATGTCATTTGAATGGAACATTTCACACAAAAAGCGAAAACGGAATTGTTTTCCTCTCAAGCGGAAAAAACGCTGAATTTATCGATATTTTCTATTACATTCGCTGTGCTTTAGCACACGGAAGATTTATTATCTCCGATGCAAATGATCCTGTTTACATATTAGAAGCCGCTAAAAAACACAAAGAAGGCAACGATACAAGAAGCATTGTTACTGCGAGAATGATAATTAAAGAATCAACCCTTATTAATTGGGCTAATATAATCGATAGCGGACTCAATGCTTTGCAACATTTTAAGCAAACAGAAGAACAGCAAATAAAAGAGGAAATCATAGATTTGATTTATTCAGAACCAAAGATGTCCAAAGAGACAATAATCAGAAATCTGTACTCCAATCACTCGGCAGGCTTCTCTAAAAAGGAAATCAGAAATGCTTTTGATTCACTAAAAAAAGAAGAAAGAATTGTCTATTCAAAAAAGCAAGGAGTGTGGATTATCAACGACTAATACTTGTATTTTGGTCTGCTATCCTCATTGCCAGTCTTGCGGTCATGACAGTGCTTGCAGAGTGCCTGCCAGTTGGTATCACTCCACATCAGTGTCTGATTGCCACGATGCGGAATGACATGATCGACCACCGTTGCCGAAACAAATCTGCCCTCTGCAAGACACTTCACACACAGCGGGTGCTTGCGGAGGTACGCCTTGCTGACACGTTGCCACTTGCTGCCGTAGCCACGCTTAAAGGCTGATGGTCTGTCCGGGTGCAGAGGATTATGCTCCTCACAATACTTACCATCTGTCAGGTTGGGACAGCCGGGATGCCTACAAGGTTTCTTACTCTTCTTCGGCATAGCAGTCACAATCCTCATCGCAGCCTGATACTTCAACATGAATCTTTTTCAGAGCCTTTTTGTGCTGTTCCTTTACCCATTCAACCGTGTCGTTCAGTTCGTCAGCAATGGCAGCCCATGTTGCTGCATAGAAATAACGCAAACGGAGAATCTCACGCTGGTCGGCATTGTCGTTGTCCATAATGATCTCCTCAAGATTACGCTTCATGCGGATAGAATCAATCAGGTCATTCCAGGCAGCTTCGACTATTTCATGCACTTCATCTTCATCAATTTCCATCGCCATAGACTTCCAGTCACGATAAATCACCATCTGCTCTCTGATACGGCTATTCAAACCGAGACCGTTTCTTAAAACTTTTTTTGCAAGCATAACGCTCCTCCTTCGGGTATAAAAATAGCCTCTGCGGATTTCTCTGCAAAGGCTGTTTCGCTTTATCTTATTTTCCTACTTTACAGTATATCACATATACGAGGTATCATCAAGTCCCACGTAGTCCCAGGAAGTCCCAAATTTTATAATTGATAAAGCCTGCTGATGAAGTCGATAGGCACTTGACTTACTATATCCCATTTCGCTGAAAATAACTTTCCACGACTTGAATTCTACATATCGTTTTATAAGCAAATCACGCATATCTGAATCGTCAAGCTGACTGATGTTATGGTTAACTTCTGCAATCATCAAATCCAATTCTCCACGAATGGATGACACTTCTTCCTCCAAAGATATTATTTTAGCAATGCCGACTTCAATTTCATGCGATTCGGGAGACACTGTTTTTGGCATATCTGAATAAGCTGGTGATTTAGGGAGAGAAAGTTTCTGACGAAGAGTATCGGCTTCTTTTTGCTTTCTGTCAATTCTTCGTAGAAGGATCTTTGCCTGTTTCATGTATTCTTTCGCCGTCATAACATCATCTCCTCCAGTAAAGCCTTCACATCTTCCACATACCTGACAACCACAGCTTTTCCACCACACTTTTGTATTTTGTTGATAACTGATTCCTGCAAAGCCGTAACTCTGCCTTTTTCCGTCTTAACCTCAAAAGCCACAAATTTTCCACGATAACAGCAGATAATATCGGGAATACCTGCCGTTCCGTACATACCGCCGTGTTCCTTCCAACAGAAACACTCCGGCACGGTTTTCAGGTACTTCAAAATTGCTCTTACA
>CAZTUV010000013.1:0-20221 GCA_964616595.1 uncultured Alistipes sp. | reverse complement strand
CTAAGAGTATTTATATTTAAGTAATCATTTATTGTTTCTTCATAATATAGCCACCCGTCTTTACCAACAATGACATTATCGTTGGAAGAAGTTCCTAAAAGTTTGGATTTGAAGTAACCATCAAGAGTAACGAGGGTCTGACGAAACGCAAAATGTTCTGAAAAATAAGTTTCAAACTCATCAAAATATTCAAAGTTTATTTTATTGTTTTCTGTTTTTATTTTCGGATATTCTGATAGTTTACGTTTTTCAGCGGATTCATTATTTTTGACAAACGGAGTAAATGCAGCAGGTATAAGGCATATTCCGATAAACAGTGAGGAATATATTCTGTATAATATATTTTTATTCATATGTACCTCCATCAGAATCTGAAGTAAATAAATGGGTTGTATGATGTGGACGAAAGCGTCATTATACAGATAAATAATAATATAATTGACATTCCATAAGAACATATTTCTCCGATTGAAATGACTTTTTCAGAGGATATTTTTTTACGGATAATCTGCCATACAGGTGTTGAAAATATACAAGCCAAAACAAACATAATGATGTACATTGGAGTCAGCTGCATAAAGAATTTTGAGGTGTTTTCCGGAGAATTTCCGGAAAAACTGAACATTTTTCCAATATATTTGCAGGCTGTTGAAATATTATCGGCTCTGAAAAATACAAATGCCAATAAAGTAACAAATAGTGTATATATATGTCTGACAGGCTTAAATAGTTTTTGGATATTTATAATTTTATATGATTCAAGCATCAGGAATAAACCATTTATAAGTCCCCATACTATAAAATTCAGACTTGCTCCATGCCATAGTCCTGTACAGAAAAATACAATAAGTTTATTTAAGGCTGTACGTACTTTTCCTTTTCTGTTTCCGCCCAGAGGTATGTATAAATATTCTTTAAACCATGTTGATACAGAAATATGCCATCTACGCCAGAATTCCTGCATACTTTCGGATATATATGGATAATTGAAGTTTTCAAGAAAATCGAATCCGAATATTTTACCAAGACCTATTGCCATATCGCTGTATCCGCTGAAATCAAAGAAAATCTGCATCATATATGAAACGGCACCAAGCCATGCCAATGGTAATGAAATACTATTGACATCAAGGTTATAAATATAATCAGTTGTAACAGCCATAGTATTTGCAATAAGCAACTTTTTGGAAAGTCCGGTTATAAAACGTTTTATACCCTGAGCAGTTTTTTCAGGGGATATATAACGCTTATCTATCTGGTCTGCAAAATCATAGTATTTTACAATAGGGCCAGCGACAAGCTGTGGGAAAAATGTTATATATAATGCAAGTTTATATAAATTTTTCTGAATATATTTTGGATTTTTATAAGCATCGATTACATATGACATTGATTGAAATGTATAGAATGATATTCCAATAGGTAGTGATATATTTGGAATACTGATATTAAAAAATGGTAAACGGTTAATCATTTCTGCACCAAAGCCAGCATATTTAAAAATTCCAAGAATAAACAGGTTGGCAAAGACACTTACTATAAGAATATTTTTTCTGTACTTATTTTCTTCTTTCATGAAAACACCGAAAATATAGTTCATAACTATGGAAGCAATCATTAATATTACGGCTTTAGGTTCTCCATAAGTATAAAAAGCAAGACTGAATATCAGCAGGAGAATATTTTTTGCAACAATATTTGGTATTATACGATAAAGTATATATACTAATGTCATAAATATAAACAAGAATGTGGGACTGCTAAATACCAAAACAGTTCCTCCTTTTTATACTGGGGTATAGAAAAATATTGATGTTACAATATCATTGCTATATTGTATATCCATTTCGCTGTCGCCAGAAGTATAGATTGTCATATTTCCGCTATCTATACCCGTACCATAAATGCTTTCAACTTCAGTACGGGAACTGCCTATTTTTATACCTTTATCAGTTTCGTAATCGCCTCCTAATATTGTAATCATATATATGTATTCTGTATCACCATCAATATAGCATTGTATTTCAAGACCGTCATATTGGTAAGTTTTATTATCAAGTCCATTTGAAAGACAAGATTCACTTGTTCCAGCGTAATTAGGATTTCCAAGGTTGGCAATTATTTCGGAGGCATCACTAAGGAGGTCTTCCATTTTAAATTTAATTGGTTCAGTTGGTTGTGATTCGGTTGGAGTTTCTGTAACAGGTTCTGTAACTTCAGGTTCTTGTATTGCAGGGGACTGAGGTTCTTCAGAGACTTCATTTTCAACAGGTTGTTCAGATTGTTCTTGTTGAGAATCATCTTTTATTTGTGAAACTTCAGATGTAGTAGTTTCAGTTTCAGAAGTATTTGATTCAATTGTAGTTGTGTCTATTGTTGTATTTGATTCTGTTTCAATAGTTGTTTCAGAAACAATTGTTGTTAATTCAGAATCTGATTCGGATTCTGTTGAAGTGGTTTTATCAGATGTAACTTCTTCACTAAGTGAAATACTTAAAGAAGTATCTTTTTCCTCATCGTTACCACATGAAACAGCAGAAAGTGCAAGAAGTGCAGCAGTTGCTATCAATAATGCTTTTGAATTCATAATAATTTTCCTCCAATGATTTGTAATTTGAATATTTTAAAACAGGATAATATTAATTGTATGCAGGGTACACATAATTGTATAAAGTATAGTTCTGGGTCTGCAAATAACTGAAACTTACCTGAAAATATCCGTTGCAAGTATCAATGCTTGTCCATTCGTTATTTATTTTTATTTCATTCCAGTAATGGTCACCAGTGCCACGACCAGTACCATAAACTATTCTTGATTCATAACCAGCCTGTTTATAAAGAAGGTCGGTAATTGCAGCAAAATAATAACATACAATAAATCTGTTATTAAAAGCATATTCTGCAAAATATGACCAGCCGACGGATTCGATTTCAGAAAGTGTACGGGTAGCCTCAATATACTTATATTTATTATTGTTTCTTACATAATTGTATATGGCTTCAGTGCTTGTTCCGATTTGTTCAATTATGGAATTTGCTTTTTGTTGCACGGCTGAAATAGATTGAACTTTGCCGTCTTGACCTAAGACTTTACCATCAATAGTAGTATTTGTCTGCATTATTCCATATTCGTTAAAATAATATTCATCGCCGTCAATAGTTTGCCAGCCAGTAAGCATTTTACCATTTTCGTCAAAATAGCATTGATAATCTTTTACCATTATCCAACCGGATTGTTTCATTCCGTTTTCATCGAAATAATAAGTATCGTCTATTGTAACGAGTCCGTTGGCAAGAGAACCGTCTTCCATGAAATATACTTCATTATCGTCAATGGTCTGCCAACCGGTGAGCATTATTCCGTCAGAGCCGAAATAATATTTTTTATCATTGATAGTTTGCCAGCCGGTAAGCATTTTACCGTTTTCATCGAATAAATATGTATCATTTCCGATAATATTTTTTCCGGTTGCAAGGACACCTTCAGAAAGAATATAATAAGTATTATCATTAAAATTTTGAAATCCTGTTTCAGTAATGATATCACCTTTCTCAGACGCTATATGCAATAAGCCATCAGAATCCTTAAAATATCCGGAAACTTTTCCTGTTTCAGAATCGATATAATAAATCTTTCCGCAGTATTCAAGCCAACCGGTTATGGATTTACCACTTTCAGGGTCGAAATATTTTCTTTGTCCGTCTACTGTACGCCAGCCTGTTTTAAGGACTCCATTAGCAGAAAACAGATATTTTTCATTATCGACAGTCTGTTCGCCGGTAAGAAAATTTTCTTCATCAGTATAATAGAATATACGACCTTTTTCATCAGTTGACCAGTCTGCATATACAGCCGATGGTATTATGAACATTGTACTGATTAATGCTGTTAAAGTACTTATCATAAATTTACTGTTCATATAGACTCTCCTTTTTAGTGTATTTTAAGAAATTCCAATTTTTATTACCCTTATTAAATATTCGTATTATTATTCATAAAAAGGACAGGGTTATTTTTCTGAAACTATTATTTCTTCATGCATGAATTTTGAATCATCACAATCGCAAATCATAAAAGACATGGCTTTTTGGCAGTTTGAAATAGTACATTGAATGGAATCTCCGCCATATTCTCCATCTCTTGTCCAAGTGGCTGGTTCGTTATCAAGGCAGGTGAATTTTATTTTAGATGTACGAAAGAATTTTATATATTCTTTATCTATTTCTTCTGATATGTTGAGAAGAGAGTGAACGATTTGTCTTAATTGTATAAGATTTGCAGGTTGTTTAATGAGAACGACTTCAAATGTTCCGTCATCTAACATAAAATCATTGATTGAAAGCAGTCCTGCAACAGATGATGAATTGGTGACCATACCAAATAAAAAGTCATCTTCAATTATGTTGTTATCATATTCAATACGCATATGTTTTGAACGGATACTTGTGAGTTGTGTAAGACCGTTCAAGATGTATGCAGCATGCCCGAGAGTGTTTTTTATTTTTTGAGGTGTTTCATAAGTTATATTGGTAAACGCTCCGAATGCAGCAATATATGTGAAATAATCATTATTGAAACGTCCTATATCACAGCTTTTGGGTTTTCCGTTTATAATCCATTGAACAGCTTCCATAATGTTTTTGGGTATATTAAGGCTTTGTGCAAAATCGTTTGTAGAACCTGCCGGAATATATCCAATAGTAAGTTTATTCGGGCTTTTCATAATGCCTTGTATGCATTGACTTAAAGTACCGTCCCCACCTGCACATATAATTATATCGAAATTGTTTTGACAAGCATAATATGCGGAATCAACTGTATCCTGACTGCTTTGTGTAGGGTGCACTGTTACTTCTCCGCCTATTTTTGTAAATTCATTTATAATGTTACCAAGGTTTTCACTAATTAAAGCTTTACCTGCAACAAGATTTACAATAAGATATATTTTTATCATAAAAAAATCCTCCTGATACCTATTATATAATGATTTTGTTGTTTTTTCAATAGGGGTGAATATAATTAAAATAAAAAAATAATTGCAAACCACTTGACAATTGCAAATCAATGTGATATAATATAAAAGTCGAATGAGACAAGTAAAATATTGGGGTGTCGCCAAGCGGTAAGGCAACGGACTCTGACTCCGTCACTTCGAGGGTTCAAATCCTTCCACCCCAACCATATTGGTGAGACTAAATAGCTGTTCACCGAAAAAAGCCTGAATAATCGGGCTTTTTTGCTACTCAGAAGCCGAAAATTTTTAGTGTAAAACCATGGCTGTTTTTTGCCCGTTTTTGCGAAGGTACAGGATTTGAAACCCTCGCAGAGAAAAATATGGAACAAATATGAGCAGGTCAGAAAGAAAAAATCAAAAAATACCTGCCTTTATACAATAGAATAATAACCGAATTTGAAAGACCGTTTTGTCAGATATCACGAATTTTAAGTGATAATGAACAGGATGGTCTTTTTTTATTTTCCGGAAAAGGAGGAAGAACTGATGAAAGAAAAACTGATAATCAACACAAATCTGATTCATAAGGAATCAGAGTTCAGAACAAAATCCTGCGTGGTGGAGAAAGCGATAGTAGTCTCCAATGCTGAGTTTGAAAATCTGAAAAGACATCCGCTGCGTGACAACAGGCTGATAGCCGAAAACGTTGATATAATGTACTGCGACAACGATGACAATTATCACTGTCTTCTGATTTATGATGAAGAACAGGGTGATGGTCTGATAATTGAGTCCGAGGGTACGTCATATGCACGGTATTCCCAGTATATTCCGGGAGCAAAGGAACTTGTGGAGAAACATCTTCAGTCTGATATAAAGGTGGAAGCGAATTCGGTAAACGAAGATTTATCAGAAGAAACCGAAATGAATATGACGATGTAAAGGTTGAATTTTTGCGGAGATTCAGCCTTTTTTTATTGCACGAAAGGACTGGTGACAGATGATAAGATATTTTGAAGCGTTCGCAGGCATCGGTGCATTCCGCTCTGCTTTTGAAAAAGTTTGGGGTTTTGAGTGTGTCGGGTGGTGCGAAATCGACAAATTTGCCCAGAAGGCTTACCGGGCATTGTATGATACAGGGGGTGAAGCGTTTTATGAGGACATCACGAAAATCGATTACGGAAGTATGCCGGATTTTTATCTGCTCGTTGGTGGACCATGCTGCCAGTCGTTCAGTGTGGCGGGGTACAGACTCGCTTTTGAGGATGACAGAGGAAACCTGTTTTTCGACTATATCCGCATCCTTGAAGTCAGGCACCCCAAGTACTTTATTGCTGAGAATGTACCCAATCTGCTGGGTATATCGCAGGGAGAGTGCTGGAAAATCATCCTTGAAAAGATTTCAGAACTGGGGTACAGTATGTGCTGGCGTGTGCTTAACTCTGCCGGCTTCGGAATACCGCAGTCCCGACGGAGACTGTTCCTTGTCGGATATCTTGGAGGAAGATGTCCCGCCGAAATACTTTCTTTCGGACGAGGCAATGAAGAAAATGGCAGAGAAAGAAAACCTGAACAGTTAATCGGCGGAAGTCAGGGTTCGAGGGTGTATTCCACGAACGGTACGGCAGTTACGCAGTGCAGCGGAAGCGACGGAAAAACAGGTCTGTACCTGATTGACTACAACGCAAGTCCCATATTTACTGACACAGCAAGGTGCATAACGGCACGTCAGAACAGCGGAATGTCACATCATAAGGGCGAACATTCCGCTGTTTTTTGCGATCTGAATGAAAACCCTCAGATTACGGAAAATGCCCGCTGTCTGCACACGAGAATGGATTTGGGAGTGACCAATGGAACTCACAAAGGCGAGCGTTCAGGGGTACTTGAAGAAGGTCCGAGAGCAATTCTGAATCCGTTCAAGAAAACTACACATCAGAACGGCAGACGTGTAAAAAATCCCGATGAGCCGATGTTTACGATAACTGTGACCGACCGTCACGGAGTTGTTCACAGGGGGCGAATCCGTCGTCTCATGCCTGTTGAGTGCTGGCGTTTGCAGGGATTTGAAAAGGCTCAGTTTGAGAAAGTTGCCGCCACAGGAATGTCCGATGCACAGCTTTACAAGCAGGCAGGAAATTCAATCACGGTGGCAGTTGTGGAGGCAATCGCAAAAAATTTAATAAAATTCAATGAGGAGGAAATTTCTTATGGAAAATAAAATCAAAATTTTTGAAAACAAGGAGTTTGGCAGGGTAAGAACTGTCATTATTGACGGCGAACCATGGTTTGTCGGTAAGGATGTTGCAACGATTTTTGGCTATTCCAAGCCGAGAAATGCAATTGCGATGCACGTTGATTGTGAGGACAAAAAGGTAGCCCCAATTCAGGGCGACCTTGGTGGAACGCAGCAAATGATTATCATAAACGAAAGTGGACTTTACAGCCTGATTCTTTCAAGCAAAATGCCGAAAGCAAGGGATTTCAAGCGTTGGGTGACATCTGAAATACTTCCGACGATTCGCAAAACAGGCGGTTACGTAGCCGACGAGGATATGTTCATCGAAAACTACCTCCCGTTTCTTGAAGAGCCGTATAAAGGTCTTTTCCGTCTGCAGATGATGGCGATAAATCAGCTTAACGAGCGTATCCGCCACGACCAGCCGCTGGTGGATTTCGCAAATCAGGTTGCAGGGACAGAAAACGTCATCGACATGAACGCTATGGTAAAACTTGCAGTGTAGAAAAATATCCCGATTGGCAGGAACAGGCTGATCCGCTGGCTTCGTGAAAACGGGATTCTCATGTCGGATAATCTTCCGTATCAGAAGTTCATCGACCGTGGCTATTTTGCGGTGAAAGAGCCGATTCTATGACAAGAACCTATCAGCGGACGTTTGTCACAGGCAGAGGTCAGCGGTATATCATTGGCAGGCTGAAAAATGAGTTCGGGGAGGTGAACTAATGCCAAATCATATTACGAATATCGTCGCTGTTTCGGGTAATGAGAGCCGTATACAGTCCATGCTGAAAGAGATTCAGACCGACGAATACGGCGTAGGTTCGGTGGATTTCAATAAGATAATTCCAATGCCCGACGATGTGGACAGCCATTACTGGTGTATCGCCAACTGGGGTACGAAGTGGAATTCTTACGGATATACTGCGGATATGAGCTTTAAGGATGGAAAACTGACGTTTCTGACGGCATGGTCTGCTCCGCATCCAGTTCTTGAAAAGCTGTCGGAAATGTATCCTGACATAAAATTTGAGCATGAGTGGGCGGACGAGGATATCGGCATGAACTGTGGCAGATATGTCTATTTTGACGGCGAAAGAACAGAGGAATACTATCCCGAAAGCAGCAGGGAGCGGATTGAGTTCGCTGCTCATGTAATGGATTGTGAGCCGTCGGAGTGGGGACTGTTTCTGAATGCAAGCGAAACAGATTATGTGAATTTTCCCGATGAAGAGTTTGAAACCATCGAAATAGAGGGAAAAACTGCGTTGTTCACAAACAGCAGAATGACTGACGCTGACATTCCGAAAGGTCTGCACTGCTATCATCTCAGACATGGCGATGACGGTGATTTTTGTACGCTTGAAAAAAGTGTTGCCGTGAATCATGCAGGTTCGGTAATCGTCAGAGAACCAATAGAACTCGGTGAAAATGGCTGTATATCGCTGAATAATGAGAATGCTCCGAATTTCACAGGCAAAACAACGCTCATGGAAGATTTTTTTACAAATGAGGAGGAACAGTACGAAATTATGGGAATGGGGGTGATATGAAATGCAGGAAAACAAACGTCCGAAATGCCATATTATAGGCGAAAACGGCAACATTTTCAACATTATGGGAATAGCTTCAAAAACGCTGAAAAATAACGGAATGACGGAAGAATCAAAGGAAATGTGCAGCCGTGTGACTTCGTCGGGCAGCTATGAGGAGGCTCTCGGAATCATTATGGAGTACGTAGAGCCTTGTTCAGAGGCAGAAATGTATGATGAATCCGAAGATTTTGGAATGGAGGTGTCGTGGTGACGTATTTGTTAGTCGGAATGCTCATCGGCATGATAATCGGACTTGCGGTGGGAAGTCTTGGAATCGCCGTGCAAGTTTCTGAGGACGGAAATCCGCCGTCTCAACAGGGAAATCAATTCAGGAAAATAATCTGAAGCCGTTTTGCCGACAGCAGAAAATCGTCGGCAGGACGGCTTTTTTGCTGCCAATGGCATTGGTAGAAAGGAGAAAAATGAACAGTTTCATGTCATGGGTAGGCGGCAAGAAGTCCTTAAGGGACGCAGTTTTTGCACGTCTGCCGCCTTATTATGAGCGGTATATCGAGGTTTTCGGCGGTGCAGGGTGGGTGCTGTTCCACAAACCGCCCGGCGACTTCGAGGTGTTCAACGATTTCAACAGCAATCTTGTGAATCTGTACCACTGTGTGCATGATAAGCCTGGAAAACTGAAGAAAAAACTGCGGTATGTGCTTAATTCCCGTGAGGATTTTGACCTGATTTCAAGTATGCACAAACGCAGTCTTTTCCCGAAATTTCGGGATATTGACCGTGCGGTGAAGTTCTATCAGCTGATACGGTACAGTTACGCATCGGGACTGGACAGTTTTGCAAGTCAGCCGCACTCAATGTGGAGCGATTTTCCGCAGATTGATATGGCTGCACGGCGTTTACAGAGAGTAATAATTGAGAATAAGGATTTTGAAAAACTCATCAGGTAGTACGACCGTCCGGTGAGCTTTTTTTACTGTGATCCGCCGTATTTTGCTACGGAAAGTTATTACAAGGACGTAAGTTTCACGGAAAAAGACCACATAAGACTGCGTGACACACTGCTGAAATGTTCGGGAAAATTTCTGGTCTCCTATAATGATTGCCCTGAAATTCAGGAAATCTGGGACAATCCGAATATTCATATCGAAGAAATCAGCAGGCTGAATAATCTTGCACAGCGATACGAAGGCGGCTGTCAGTATGCCGAACTTTTCATATCAAATTATGATACTTCGGAGCGTTCGCATATGAACAGACAGCTTTCATTTTTGGATTATGAATATACAGGAGGTATAACATGAGAAAAAATACAGTTTACACAAAAGGCTTTGTCAACGACGACGGCTGCATCGAAGTTCCAGGAGTTTTCCTTGAGGACGGTGCAGAGGTGGAAATTGCAATTGCGGTGGAGTCCGGCAGATTCGAAGTTGCCGTGATGCCGTCGGAGGAAAAGTCAGAAATGCAGAAAGACTGCGGAATTTCCGATGAAGAAATCATGCGTTGCTGCAACGAGCATGAGGACTGCGAAGACTGTCCGCTGAACGATTACTGTGGGGAGGAATTTGCGGATTAATTACGATATATCACAGATTGAAGGAGGTGTAAAACATGAAAATTCTTGTGGTGGAACCCGAAAAAAAGCTGTATGCAAGGGAAATTTCGGGCGACATTCACGAAATGCAGGAGGTCGTCGACGGTCTGATTGAGCCGATACGTTTTGAGCCTGAAAACGACGCTGTTGCGTTTTGTAACGAGGAATTCCTCTTCAACGGATCACGTCCGAACCGCCTGGTTGTCTGTGAACGAAAACTGCACGATTTCATACGGCGGTGTGACTTCAAAAATCGACGTTGAGAAAAACGGAATAAAGACCGAAGATAAGCCTTATTGGGAGTGTCCCGACGGCTCGACAATCGCTCTCGGTTCTGTGGTAATTGCCGATAATCTTGCGGGCGAGGACCATTCATGGATATATATGGGCGAGTTTGAAAATTGTGACGAAGTTGTCAGTTATCTGCGAAATATAGGCGTAAACGAGTCATACATCAACTCATCAACCGTCGGCAGCGGAAACGGTGACGGCGGTACTCACTGGCGAATTGAATCCAACGGTTCGCGCGTTGTCATAAATAATAATACGGACGGTAAAAAAGCGACGGCAATGAATATGTCAGCGTTCAGAATCACGAAAACAGAGGCAGAATTCACGATAACAAAGGTCTTGAACAGTGATAATTCGGTAAAAATCAGCGGTACAAGTCCGATTGACGGCACAAAGGCAATATACGGTGTGTATACTGACTCCGATTGTATCCAGAAAGTCGGAGAAATCACAATCGGCGACGACGGAACAGGCTCGATTATGCTGCCTGACAAGCAGTATTATGTCAGGGAAATTTCTGCTCCGACGGGCTATGATTTGTCAACGGACGTTGTGGCTCTGAAAGCTGATTCCAACGTCAACGTCGGCGAGGATATTACAAACGGTATAATCAAAATCAACAAGACCGCTGAGGACGGCGTGATTGCTGACCATGAATTTGTGGTTTCATGGACGGAAAACGGCGTAGAATACAGCAAAAATGCGGTTACAAACACTGACGAAATCGCCGAAATTGACGGTCTCCACGTTTACGATTTCGGCAGCAAAAGTACGATTTCGTACAATATTTCGGAGATAAATCCTGACACAAGATACGAAACTCCGAAGGCTCAGGACGTGACCCTTACAGGCGGAAATGCCGATTTGACGGTCTCTGTGGATTTTGAAAACGTGCTGAAAAAGGGCAGTATCCGCATAAACAAGCAGTCCGAGGACGGTCAGAACGGCGACAGAACTTTCACAATTTCGGGCGGCGGTCAGACTTACACGCTCGTTACAGGTGCGGACGGAACAGCGATTCTTGCCGATATTCCTGTGCTTGACGGCAGCAACGAGCCTATTGTTTACACCATCAGCGAGAACGATGTCCCGGTAAGATATGTCGTTCCGGCAGAGCAGTCAACAACGCTTGAGGCGGACGAAACTGTTGAGGTCACTTTTGAAAACAAGCTGAAAAAATTCACTGCCGAAGTCGTCAAGAGGGACTCCGAAAACGGCGATTCATAGGGAAATGCGACGCTTGAAGGTGCGGTTTACGGACTGTATAATAACGGTGAACGTGTGGCAACTTACACGACTGACGAAAACGGTCATTTCATAACAGACGAGTTTGTGTGCGGAAATTACACGCTTCAGGAGCTGTCGCCGTCCGAGGGTTATCTTTTGAACGATGAAATTTATACTCTCGGTACAGAACCTGAGAATTATGTGATTGAGATGAATCCTGTTTCACTTGATGTCACAGGGGACGTGAAAAAAGGCTGTATTTCGATAATAAAGCACTCGGATGATGACGAAAATATCGTTGAAAATCTTGAACCGGGTGCTGAATTTGAAATTTTCCTCAAGTCCACAGGAAGTTTTGAAAATGCCAAGGATTCCGAAAAAGACTACCTCATAACCGATGAAAACGGTTTTGCAGAGTCAAAATTTATGCCTTACGGCGTGTATACTGTTCGTCAGACAAAGACAGTCAACGATACGGAATTCGTCCCTGACTTCGATGTTTTCATTTCGGAACACGAAAAAACTTATGAATATATTCTTAACGACGCACCGTTCAAATCATATATCCATGTCACAAAAATCGACGTAGAATCGGGAAAAACAATTGCTTACGAAGGCGCAGGATTTCAGATTTTTGACTCCGAAAATCAGCTTGTAAATATGGGCGTTGACACTTTCTATACAAATTCCGAAGGATTTCTGATTACGCCCGAAATGCTCTCTTACGGCGACTATACGCTCGTTGAAGTGAAGGCACCTTTTGGCTATATACTGGACAAAACTCCTGTTCCGTTTAGCGTGACTGCGGCAAATTCCGAGGAAGAAAATGCCGTGAATATCGTCAAAGTTGTTAAGTCGGACACCGCTCAGAAAGGCAGAATTTCCGTGAAGAAAACGGGCGAAATATTTGATTCCGTAAGCGAAAACGAAGAAAAATACACTCCGATTTTTGAGGAGAAAGGGCTTGAAAACGCCGTATTTCAGGTGATTGCAGCCGAGGACATCATTACTCCCGACGGCACTGTCAGAGCAAATGCAAGCGACGTTGTGGCAGAACTTGTGACCGATGAAAACGGCTATGCGGAAACTGATTTGCTTTATCTTGGAAAATACGAAATTATGGAAGTTTTTGCACCTTACGGATATGTGAAAAATCCCGAAATACAGGCGATTGAGCTGACTTATGCAGGACAGGAGGTCACAGTGAGAGATACAATGAATACGTCATTCGTCAACGATTATCAGGGCATTGAAATCAGCCTTGAAAAGTTCATGGAAAGCGATGAAAAGTACGGAATATTGGCGGAAAACAGCTATAAAAATGTGCGTTTCGAACTGTTTGCAGATGAGGAAATTATTGCTGCTGACGGAACTTCGATTCCCGAAAACGGACTTATCGCAGAGGTTTCAATCGACGAGGATATGAAAGCCGTATTTGCCGAAAAACTGCCGTTTTCACGCTATTACGTTCAGGAAATTGCCACAGACGAACATTACGTCCTCAACGGCGAAAAGTACCTTGTGAATTTCGAGTACATGGGTCAGGAAATGACTACAGTGTACGTGAATAGCGGACAGTTTGATAATTTACTCAAGCGTGGAACTGTCAAGGGTATCAAGGTGAACGAATCTGAAGAACCGCTTGAAAACGCACTTTTCGGACTGTTCAATACTGACTGTTCAGAGTTCACGGCGGACAACGCAATAGTGACCGCAAAGTCCGATAAACAGGGAAAATTTGAGTTTACAGAAATAGTTTGCGGCGAGTATATTGTCCGTGAGATTGCAGCTCCCGACGGATATATTCTGAGCGACAAAAAATATCCTGTTACAATTTCAGAGGACGGCGAAATCGTCGAAATTATGGCAATTTCTGTGGATGGAAATCCGATGATTGTGATGATTGACGAGGCTGAAAAGATTCCGGAGAAAACTCCCGAAATCCCGAATATTCCCATGACACCGGGCGTTCCGACGGGCGACGCAGGAAGAAATCCGCTTGGTTATGTCATGATTGCAGCAGGATTAATCGGACTTGCTTGTATTTTTATTACAAAAAGAAATGAAAGAAATTAGTGAAAATCAACAAAAAAATTATTGTGGCGGCAATTTCAGCCGCCCTCCTCGCCGGAGGAGTTGTGATGCTCACAAAGGACGATATATCGCAGAAAATCAAGGAAAAAGAACTGATTCCGTATATGCCTGCACCAATCATACTTGCCGAGTTGGACGACGCTGTTCCGGAAGTTCCGACGGAAGAAATTCAGGCAGAAACGGAATATGTCAAGCCTAAAAATATTCAGGATTTTCCCAATATTACGCCGGAAACTCCTGTTTCGGAAACACCGCCTGAAAATATTCTGAACGAACTCAGGGAAACTGTCAGAAATATACAAACTGTATATCTTGATGCGGTCGGATGGCTGTATATCCCCGATACTTCGGTAAATTATCCGGTTATGCAGAGCGGCGACAACGATTTTTATCTGCATCATGCTTACGACGGAAGTTGGTTGTCGTCGGGTTCGGTGTTCCTTGATTTCCGCTGTGAAAGCCGTTTTATGAACAATCTGAACGTGCTGTACGGTCACAATATGAACAATGGTTCGATGTTTGCGGGAGTGTGCAATTTCAAGGATTATGGCTATTTTCAGGCACATAAGTACGGTTGGATGATTACTGCGGACGATGTTTACAGGATTGAATTTTTTTCTGCGGCGGTGACGGACTGTAATGATGAAATTTACAGCGGATTCGAAAATACTGCCAACCGGCTCAGTCATATTTACGATATATCGGCGATTTATGAGCCGATGGGAATCAGTGAGCAAGACCGTTTTGTGCTGCTTTCGACCTGTTCGTATGAGTTTGAAAATGCGAGAACAGTGCTGACGGGAAAACTTGTGAAAATGGAGGATGATGTATGAAAAAACTCAGAAATAAGGCGATTTCAACGCTTTTCGGAGCGTTGGCGGTCGCAAACATGATGACCATGACCGCTTTTGCGGAGGGCGACGTTGCGGGGCTGTCACAAGCACCTAGTCGTCTGCAAAAAGCCAGATAAAGAGCGTTGTGGACAACGTGGTATTCCCCGTAATCGACGTAATACTGGTCATTTTGCTGTTTGTCAAGATAGGTACAATGTACTTGGAGTATAAAAAACATGGTCAGCTTGAATGGACCGCACCGGCGATTCTGTTCGGCTGTCTTATCTTCACTTTGACCGCTCCGCTGTACATCTGGAGCGTGGTGAATATCTGATGTTCACTAAAAATCAGCTGCTGCATATCATGTTCATAGGAATCAAAATCATGAGGTGATAACTATGATGACAATATGTGCAGTGATTCTGGAAATCAGCGATAGGAGACTTCTTGTCCGTGACAGCAAAACAGATCAGGAGATTGCCGTAAATATACGCTGTAACTGCAATTTCCGTGTTGGAGACAGGGTAATAATTGTTTACAATGGTGCAATGACAAGAAGTATTCCTCCGCAGATAAGTGCAATAAGAATACGAAAAGTGCCGTTTAATATTTGCTTTTAAATATATTTGAAAGTCCGTTTCTGATGCTTTATCAGAGGCGGATTTTTTATTAAAAAGGGGTGAAAAAAGTGCTGTATATTCCATTTACAGAAGAACAGAAAATCACAGCAAACAGCGTAGAACTGGCGGATTTTCTGCGAATGCGGGGCGAAAGACTTGAACGTGCAGGACGTGAATATAAGCTGATTTACAGCGACGGTTCGGGCAGGCATGACAGCATTACAATGTCGGATTCAAGGTGGTTTGACCACAAAAATCAGGTCGGCGGCGGAGCGATAAAATTCATGCAGTATTTTTACAATATGGACTTTCCGGCGGCTGTTCAGGAACTTCTTGGATACTCGGTTGAACCGCTGCAGCGAAGTCCTCCGAAAATGGATGTAGAGGCGGAAAAACCGAGGAATTTCCGACTTCCTGAAGCCAATGAAAATATGCACAGGGTTTACGCTTACCTGATTAAACAGCGGTTCATAAGTCCCGAAATTATCAGTTATTTTGCGAAAAACCGCACTCTTTACGAGGATAAGGAGCATCACAATGTGATGTTCGTAGGAGTTGACGAAAACGGAATTCCACGTCAGGCTCACAAGAGATCAACGTCAACTTTCGGGAAATCTTTTCGGCAGACCGTCGAGGGTTCGGACACAAAATACAGTTTTTCACACTTCGGAGATTCGGGAAAATTGTTCATATTTGAAGCTCCGATAGATATGCTTTCTTACCTTACTTTGAATCCCGAAAACTGGCAGAAACACAGCTATATAGCCATGAACGGCGTGTATGAAAACGCTGTTTTAACGGCATTGAAAGGACATTCAAATCTGTCTGAAATAATGATTTGTACCGACAACGACGACGACGAGGGTGGAATTGACGTTGCGGACAGGCTGAAAGATATACTGTCAGACAGCGGATATGCTGATATCAGGTGGATTCTGCCGCATAACAAGGACTTCAATGAGGATTTGAAACAGCATAACGGCGTTGAATTTCTGCCTGCTGTTCCTCAAAGACGGCTGAAAAAATATCATGAAACCGCAGGCGGTCTTCAGTACCTCAGATGCCGTCCGGAACGCCTGATATCGCAGATTTCCGCTGCTTTCAGAAACAGGCAGTACAAATATCTTGCCGAGTATGCACTTGCAGGCTCGGCGTTTTTTATCTGTGCAAAAGATGAAAATGCAATGTTTGAAAAGCTTAAATCCAAGCTTGTAAACGAGTACCGTGCGTACAGCGATAAGGGCAGAATATCAGCAAAAATTGACAGTCTGAAGTCTGCGTATTCGGCTGTATATCGAGATTTAAAAATGCCTGCACATACCTGTGAACAGTCGGTTCAGACGGCAAAAAAGCTGTTTATTCTGGCGGACTGTGCCGTGAAAATCTGCACTGAAGAAAAGCTGTACGAGGTGCAGGAAAATGATGAAACAGAGTCTGAAACTTTGGAAATGTCACCGGGGGAGCGTCATGAAGTCATCAGATATT
Organism: uncultured Alistipes sp.; assembly: GCA_964616595.1. Lineage (GTDB taxonomy): Bacteria > Bacillota > Clostridia > Oscillospirales > Ruminococcaceae > Ruminococcus. Next base: position 3,330 of record CAZTUV010000013.1, on the reverse strand, counting down.
AATATATCAACTGAAATTGACAGTATATAGCAGAAAGAAGAATATCTGGAGGGATGTTTATTGGATGAAAAGCAGATGATGACAATTGGGATTCTGATTGTTGTTTTTGTAGTTTTTCTTGTGATTGTAAACTTGCTTGACAATAGGAGTATTGACGGAATAAAGGCAAAAACCGTGGGTGACGGGCAGCACGGCACGGCTCGCTGGGCAACGAAACCGGAGATAAAAAATACTTTTGTTTCCGTGCCATTTGAACCTGAAAAATGGCGTAATGGCGAGGATTTGCCGACGGTTCAGGGTACTGTGGTGGGGTGCAGAGGACGGCGGAAAACGGTCGCACTGGTGGACAAGGGCGATGTTCACACGCTGATGATCGGTGCTGCGAGCGTGGGAAAAACGGCGTTTTTTCTGTACCCGAATATCGGTGCGACACGTTTTCGCACAATCACTGTTCCGTATACAAATACGGACGTAAAGACCAAGCAGTGAGAAAAGTGAAGGACTTTTAGAAATAAAAGTCACAACTGATAACTCAACAGATGGAATGAAGGAGTAACGCCCTGAAACGTCTGCTCTGATACTCCGAATGGCATGAATGTAATTACGTACAGTCATGTCATAAGCTCGGTGAAGTCGGTTGATTGCACTCGTAGTATTGGCGGTTAACGATTGAAACAGCCATACTTCAAAGCAAGCCGGAGGCGGATGTGGGCGTTAGACCGGGGGCTATAAAATATCTATGGTCAGAATTTCATAATAAAAAGATTATGAATGACGAAAACTCGAATGTACGGTTCTAAATCGGGAATCAGCGTAATGGATGTAACTGTTAAATGCAGGGTCTGTGAGGTTGAGTAAAATTCGATGTTATGAAAAACCTTGCACCGTTACAGGCGGCGGCAAGCAGACAGGCTCATAGAGAAGCCTAAGGATATTTTTAAAAAATCCGAAAGGGGAAAGCCGACTTATGACGGTAAAATCCAAGCGAAGCAAAAAGAAGAAAATCAGAAACAACGAGTATTACGATACTCAAAAAATGTTTGACGATCTTTATCAGAGAAGCAGTAATAACTGCATGTTTAAAAATCTGATTAAATTTATAATCAGCAGTGAAAATATACTGCTTGCCTATCGGAATATACGTAAAAACAAGGGAAACAAAACATGCGGAACTAATAAAAACAACATAATTTCGATAGGTAAAAAGAATCCCAAAAAGCTTATTGAATATGTACGAAGCAGGCTTGAAAATTTTAAACCTCATTCTGTAAGAAGAAAAGAGATACCCAAAGAAAACGGGGAAACGAGACCGCTGGGAATTCCGACAATTGAGGACAGACTGATACAGCAGAGCATACTTCAGGTGCTTGAACCGATATGCGAAGCGAAATTTTACAATCACAGCTATGGGTTCAGACCAAACAGAAGCACGAGGGACGCAGTTGCAAGAGCCAATTTTCTTACAAGTCGAAACGACTTTCAGTATGTAGTAGATATTGACATAAAAGGATTTTTCAGTAATGTCAATCATGCAAAACTGCTCAGACAGATGTGGACTTTGGGGATAAGAGATAAAAATCTTATCTGCATAATATCCAAAATGCTGAAAGCGGAAGAACCACTCAAACAACTGTTGATGGTCATTCTACACTTTATTTATACGATGACCTTGGAAGAGTTTATCAGGAAGAAGGATACAATGCTTTTAAAGGCTTTAAATATGTCGGCATTTCGCAGTATCCTTCATATGAAACTTCGGGAATATTCCATAAACTTCTCTATTATGAAAAAGATTATGAATATGATTATGAAATGCGTGTCATCAATGTCAGGGAGACCGGAAAAGATGTTGTTTCCTACACTTATGACGCAAACGGAAACAAAAAATCCGAAACTCTCGGAAACGGCGTAGTTTCAACATATACCTATAATAATGCAAACAGAATTACAAAGCTCGAAAACAAATCTGGCAATGTGACCATATCAAGCTACGAATATTCATATTATCTTGATGGTTCTGACGCTTGCAAAGTACGCAATGAAAATGGTATAATAGAAACAACATCATATGAGTACGACGGTCTGAAAAGACTGACTGAGGAATCTGTTAAGGTTGGCGACAATGTAACTGATACCTACAAATATGAATATGATGACTACAGCAACCGTTCCAAAATGACAGCCACAGGTTCTGAGAATTACGTAACTGAATACAGTTATGTTGATTCAAACGGAAAGTATACTGCACTTCTTCAGAAAGAAATCAAGACTGTTCAGGACGGAAATAATTCAAACGTTAAGCAGACTGTTTACACTTACGATGCAAACGGCAATCAGATTACAAAGACTGCTGACGGCAAGACTGAAACAAACACATATGACGGACTAAATCAGCTCATCGGATTTACCGACGGTGAAACAATTGCAAGCTGTACTTATGGCATCAGCGGTTTAAGAGACAGCAAGACTGTAAACGGAGTTAAAACTACTCATATCTGGATAAGCAATCAGATAGTTGTTGATTACGTCGGTGATTATGATGCGGATATCTATGTAAGAGGAACAAACCTTGCAGCAAGCTATCATCTTCATCAGTCAACCAAGAGCGATTACAGATACTATGTTCAGAATGCTCATGGAGATGTTGTAAATCTTACCGATGAAAACGGCGGTATTGCAAAGTCCTATACTTACGATGCTTTCGGTGTAGAGAAGAATATTGATGATTCAGATGCTAATCCATTCCGTTACTGCGGTGAATATTTTGATGCTGAGACGGGTACGATTTACCTTAGGGCAAGATATTACAGTCCAACTATTGGTAGATTTATCAGCAGGGATTCTGTTGCAGGTAAGAACGAAGATCCGCTTAGTTTGAATCTATATATATTGTCATAATAATCCTTTGATTTATATTGATCCAAGTGGGCATATAATAGCTTTATCAGGTTCAGAGGCAGATCAAGCAACAGCATTAAGCAATTTACAATCATTAACTGACTATGCACTTAGCACTGATAGTTCAGGAAATGTTATAGTTGATACTCTCAATAATTCGGTAACAACTGCAGTCCAGTTCCCTAATGGAAATAGTTTAATTGAAAGATTAAGTGAGTCTTCACAAGTAATAACAATTAATATTATTTCAAATAATGGAAATAGTTATACAGCTGATAACTGATCAGATGCATACAATAAGAAGAGAGGAAGCGGAGGTAATGTTTGGTTTAATCCATCATCTGATCCTCTTATAAAAACAGTAGATAAATCTACTGGCAGCCTGTCCAAAAACCCCGATATCAGATTTGACATCGGGGTTAAAAATTTAGT
>CAZTUV010000012.1:5026-20348 GCA_964616595.1 uncultured Alistipes sp. | reverse complement strand
GGCCTCTACCACCCCAAGGTAGCGCGCTACCAACTGCGCCACACCCAGATATTCAATACTATTTTAGTATACCATATATTTATCTAATTGTCAATACCTTTTTATTAAAAATTATATAAAAGACAGACCAGAATATAAATGGTCTATCTCTTATAAATTTTAATATATGACATTCACCATCACTTAAAATGTTTTTGTGAAATCTTAAGTCTATTCATAGCTCTGTTAAGAGCAGCCTGTGTATGATAGTATTCCATAATACTCTGTTTTTGACGAAGCATTTCTTCTGCACGTTCACGGGCTTCTTCAGCACGTTTGATGTCAATTTCTTCTGGAAGTTCACATGAATCCGCAAGTATTATTGAAGATTCAGGCATAACTTCTATAAAACCTTCCGAAATAGCAGCATAATGCCATTGACCATTAACCATATATTTAAGTTCACCGGTAGGTAAGGAAGTTACCATAGGTTCATGGCCATGCATTATACCTATGAGACCATCTATTGCCGTAATAACAAGATGTTCACATTCTCCCTCATAAAAAATCCTGTCAGAGGCTATTATTTCAAGGTGAAATGACTTTGACATTTTTTGCCTCCTTATTCACCGATTTGTTTAGCTTTAGCTATGACATCATCAATAGTGCCTGCCATAAGGAAAGCTGCTTCAGGATATTTATCCATATCGCCGTTAATAATTGCATCAAAACCTTTAATGGTTTCTTTAAGAGGAACGTATTTACCTTTAAGACCTGTAAAGTTTTCAGCAACATTGAAAGGTTGGGAGAGGAATTTCTGAATCTTTCTTGCACGATAAACAGCAAGTTTATCTGCCTCATCAAGTTCTTCCATACCAAGGATTCCAATAATATCCTGCAATTCCTTATATTTCTGTAAAAGTTCCTGTGTACGTCGTGCAACAGAATAATGTTCTTCACCGACTATTTCAGGTTCAAGAATACGTGAATTAGATTCAAGTGGGTCAACAGCCGGATAAATGCCCTGTTCAACTATTTTACGTGAAAGAACTGTTGTAGCATCAAGGTGTGCGAAAGTAATAGCTGGTGCCGGGTCTGTAAGGTCGTCCGCCGGAACGTATACTGCCTGTACAGATGTAATAGAACCATTCTTAGTAGAAGTGATACGTTCTTGTAATTCGCCGACTTCAGTAGCGAGGGTAGGCTGATAACCAACGGCAGACGGCATACGTCCGAGAAGTGCCGAAACTTCTGAACCCGCCTGAACATATCTGAAAATATTATCAATAAAAAGAAGTACATCTTTATGTTCACGGTCACGGAAATACTCCGCCATAGTCAAACCTGTCTGGGCGACTCTCATACGTGAACCTGGTGGTTCATTCATCTGCCCGAAAACAAGAGCCGTTTTATTGATAACACCTGATTCCTGCATTTCATTCCAAAGGTCATTACCTTCACGTGAACGTTCCCCTACTCCGGTAAAAATTGAATAACCGCCATGTTCAGTAGCGATATTTCTTATAAGTTCCTGTATAAGAACAGTTTTACCAACACCTGCACCACCAAAAAGTCCTATTTTACCGCCTTTTGCATAAGGTGCGATAAGGTCTATTACTTTTATACCAGTTTCAAGTACTTCAACAACGGGGCTTTGTTCCTGAAAAGATGGTGCTTTTCTATGAATTTCCCAGTATTCAGAAGCTCCTGTATCTCCTTGTTTATCGATAGTTTCGCCAAGTACATTAAACATTCTTCCAAGTGTTTTTTCGCCCACTGGAACTTTTATACATGAACCAGTTGGAATGACTTCCATATTTTTACTAAGACCTTCACTTGTTGCAAGCATTATACAACGTACAATATGGTTTCCCATATGCTGTGCAACTTCCATTACACGTTTTTTTCCGTCCACTTCAACTGTCAGTGCGTCCCTTATCATAGGAAGTTTTCCAGCAGGAAATTCAACATCTATTACAGGGCCGATAACTTGAGTTATTTTTCCTTTTTCCAATTATACAGACTCCTTTCCGGAGATAAATTTTTTAATTATTTTTCAAGACTGTTAGCACCGCCGACTACTTCAGTAATTTCCTGAGTAATAGCAGACTGTCTGGCACGATTATAAAGAAGTGACAAATCCTTTATAATATCCTTTGCACTATTTGTTGCTGAATCCATAGCAGTCATTCTTGCCTGCTGTTCGCAACAGAACGCCTCAACCATCGCACCATATATTATACCCTTTGCATAGTTCGGTATAAGATAAGCCATAACCTCTTCCGGAGAAGGAGAAAATGATGCTTTAGGAAGCTTTTTCATAGTACCATCTGAAGATTTACCGAAATGCCTTCTGCTGAATGGTAACAATTGCACGGTTTTAGGTTCAAACTGACTGGAGTTAATCATTTCGGTATAAATTAAATACACCTCATCAAGTTCTTTTTTCTCAAATTTTTCCATAACGATTTCAGCGATTTCTCTTGCTCTGTATAAAGTAGGATTTTGAGTAGTATAAAGAAATTCTCCGTCTACATAACCATGTTTTTTATTTTTCATGCGATTCTGGAAGTACATTCTGCCAACGTGTCCCATAACGAACAGATAACAGTTATCAGGATTTGAGGAATCTATTTTTTGTTCTGTATATCTTAAAATATTATGGTTATAGCTTCCACAAAGACCCTTATCAGCTGTAATTACTATATAACCTTTTTTACGGTTTTCCTCAGTAACGTTTTGTCGCCTGTCAAAATACAGTTGTCTTGTATGTGGAGTATGTTCAAGAATACTTTCAATAGTTGATTGTAGTTTTTCAAAATAAGGGGTAGTTGCATCGAGTGATTTACGAGCTTTTTTAAGTTTTGATGATGAAATAAGGTACATGGCGTTAGTTATTTTAAGTATCTGTTGAATACTGTCAATACGTTCACGTATTTCTCTGATATTTGCCAATAAAAACCCTCCTTATTCCTCAAAAGCTGTTATAATTCTTTCTATTCTCTCTGCCAGTTCGTCTGTAAGGACTTTATTTTCTTCAATTTCCTGAATAATATCCTGACCATAGCTTTTAATATAATTCATAAGTTCCATTTGATAATCTTTGATTTCCTTAACGGGAATATTTTCAAAGAATCCATGTTGTGCCGCATAAAGCAATATAACCTGTTCATAATGTGGAAATGGATTATATAATGGTTGTTTCAATAATTCAGTAAGCATACGTCCATGATTGAGCAAATCGGTTGTTGCCTTGTCAAGTTCAGACGAAAATTGTGTAAATATTTCCATTTCCTTGAATTGTGCAAGGTCTATACGCAAATTTCCTGCTGCTTTTTTCATTGCCTTAGTCTGAGCCGCACCGCCTACACGTGATACAGAAAGTCCATAGTTAACCGCTGGTCTTAAACCAGAATTGAACAATTCGCTTTCAAGGAAAATCTGTCCGTCCGTAATTGAAATAACATTTGTTGGAATATATGCAGAAATATCACCGGCAAGAGTTTCAATAATAGGCAGGGCAGTAAGAGAACCACCACCATGTTCATCATCAAGACGGCTGGAACGTTCAAGTAATCTTGAATGTAAATAGAAAACATCACCAGGATAAGCTTCACGTCCCGGTGGTCTGTGAAGTAAAAGAGACATTGCACGATAAGCAACAGCGTGCTTTGAAAGGTCATCATAAACTATAAGAACATCTTTTCCTTTAGACATAAAATATTCTGCAATTGCTGTACCGGAATATGGTGCAATATACTGAAATGGTGCAGGTTCACTTGCTGACGATGACACTACTATGGAATAACTCATAGCATCATATTTTTTTAGAGTATTTACAACTTGTGCAACAGTTGAGGCTTTCTGACCGATTGCAACGTATACACATATGACGTCCTGACCCTTTTGATTTATGATTGTATCAACAGCTATTGAAGTCTTACCAGTCTGACGGTCACCTATTATAAGTTCACGCTGACCACGTCCTATCGGAAACATTGAATCAATAGCAAGTATTCCTGTCTGCAACGGAACATTTACAGATTTTCTTTCAATTACACCAGGTGCTTCACGTTCGATAGGGAAATATTCGTCTGTTTTGATACTTCCGAGTCCATCAATAGGAGAACCGAGTGCATCAACTACACGACCCAGAAGTTCATCGCTTACACCGATACCGGCACGTTTTCCGGTACGCACTACGGAAGAACCTTCAGTCAAGCCATATTCCTGTCCAAGAAGTACTGCACCAACAGTTTTTTCTTCAAGGCTCTGAACAATACCTCTTACACCGTTTTCAAATTCAACGAGTTCACCATACATAACGCCGCTCATTCCTTGAATACGGGCGATTCCGTCACCTATACGTGTTATAAAGCCTGTTTCAGCAGTACCTGTTTTAGCAGTAAAATCCTTTACTTCCGTTTTAAGAACAGATATAATATCGCTTGAATTTGAATTTTTATTTGATTCTGATAATTCAGTTGCCTTATTCTTAAAATTTTCTTTCATAAGTTTAAGGCTGGTTCGATAGCTTTTATCGTATTCAACGTCACCGACATTAAGAATAAATCCTCCTATTATATCGGGGTCGTGACGATATTCTATTGCTACGTCTTCCTTTACGAAATTCTGTATTATAAATTTACGCAAATCTGCCTGTTGTACTTCCGTAAGAGGAGTAACATATCTTACAACAGCACGAATACTTTTTTGTTTTTCAAGTAAAATATTACCATATTCTTCAAAAATCTCAAAAAGGTTATCAAGAATCAAATCTTTTGTGACATCTGTAAGAAATCTGTGTAAACTTTCCGGAAAAATCTTTTTAATAATATTTCTTTTTTCATCAAAAGTAACAAGAGGATTTGAAAGCGTACTTATAACATCAGGACAACTTTTAAAGATATTTTTAGTTATATCTATATCTTCCTGCGATATATCAAGGCGAACCAGTTCTTTAAGAAAATCTTTTTCATTATCTTTCATTAGCAGTCACTCTCCTCTGCTGAAAGAAATTCATCTACCAAACGACGATTTTTTTCATCATCGACATTTTCGCCAATAATTTTAGATGCAGCTTCAATAGCAAGGTCAGCAATTTGTGACTGTGCCTGCTGAATAACTCTTTTTCTTTCATTTTCAATTGTTTTTCCCGCATTATTGATTAAAGCAGAAGCTTCTTCCATAGATTTTTTCATTATAGCATTTCTTTCAGTTTCTGCCTCATCATGAGCCTGCATAACAATTTTCTTAGCTTCTTCCTTAGCATTGTTTATGTTATCGGCATACTGTTGTTTAAGTTCCTCAGCTTCACGGCGGGATTTTTCAGCTTTGTCAATGTTATCCTGAATAATTCTTGTACGCTCATTCATTATTTTGTTTATTGGCTTGAAAAGGAATATTTTAAGCAATATAAACAGTATAATGATATTTATTGCAGACCATATAAAATTCCAAATATTAACATCAAGCATTGTACCCTTTAATGCGTCCATGCTGTAACTTCCTTTCTTCCGATTTATCCAAGTTAAATTATTTAAGAATGAAGATAATCAGAATAGCTATAACAAAACCATAAATAGCAGTAGCTTCAGCAAGAGCACAACCAAGAAGAAGTGCTTTATTTATATCACCTTTAGCCTCAGGCTGACGTGCAATAGCGTCTGCTGCTTTTGAAGTTGCTATACCAATACCTATTCCTGCACCCATGCCTGTTAAAACGGCAAGACCTGCACCAATTGCTACTAAACCCATAATAAATTACCTCCATGATTTTTTATAAATGATTTTTATTCATGTTCCATAGCCTCGGACATGAAAAGTGAAGTAAGGAATACAAATACATAAGCTTGTATACAGCCATCGAAGATATCAAAATAAAAACTGAAAATCAATGGTAATCCTACTGGAAGTATCATTTTAATAAGTTCCATGACTACAAACGCACCTAGCACATTACCAAAAAGTCTCATACACAATGAAAGTGGCTTGATAATAAGTTCAAGTATATTCATTGGCAACATAAGGGGCATAGGTTCTTTAAAACTTTTCAGCCAGCCTTTAATGCCCTTTTCTCTTATGCCGCTAAATTGTATCAGCAGTATTGCAAAAAGTGCAAGAGTCGCAGTAACGCCCAAATCTTTAGTAGGCGGACGCAATCCGAATAAGCCTATAATATTTGACATACCTATATATATAAGGAACGTTTCAAGAATCGGCAGATATTTTTTACCCTTTTCGCCAAGAATTTCAAGAAAGAAATTATTCATCCATTCTATTCCCATTTCCAAAAGGCACTGTGCACCTGTAGGAACGGTTTTCAATTTTCTTACCAGTAATATTGAAGCAAGAACAAGAACTCCCATTATAACCCATGTTATAACGCATGATTCAGGAACTGGTATTCCTCCGAAAATAGGTATTGTAAAAGCCACACGACATTCGAGTTCCTCCATAAGCTTTTCTGCAATATCCATATAATCACCTTCTTTCTGCAAACAAATAAAACGGAGATAGCACCATGGCATAAATCCCCGTTGATTCAGTCAGAATAAGTATTCAAACATATCTGAAATGACACCTGACAGCCATATGTTTTACTGCCACTAATATAATATAACAAAATTTTCACAAAGTCAATAGATAATAAAAAATTTCACAATTCCGTCAAAAAAAACAACATAACATTTAATCAATTGTATTTTTTTCTGTTATACTTATAGCTTTATTAAGACGGTCTATAGCACTTGTATTAAGTTTTGAAGAAAGTCTTACACGGTCAAGTTCAGATTTAATTATTTTAAGTTCAGCAGTAATTGACTTCATAGTATCAGAATGTTCAGCATTTATTTTATTTATATTTTCAATCTGCTTATCTGCCAGATGACGGATAGTTTCGGTCAATTGTAAATTCTGGTCTTCAAGAAAGCAAACTCTTTTAATAAGGTCATTAATATTGGAAGCAAGAAGTACATTGGCAGAATTTTGCTTTTCGCCAAATTCAGTTAATCTTGCACCTGTCTGAAAAGCAGAAATTTTTTCTTCATTGTCAAAAGTTTTCATTTTAGCATTTGTAAGCTTTATATCTGACATTTAATTTAATCCTTTCTTTAAATTTTTACGCCAATAGTCAAGGGTATCTGAAATAGTAGTTTCCAGTGAAATTTCAGCCGACCAGCCAGTATCTTCAAGAATTTCAGATACATCAGGTTCAATTATCGGTATATCTGACGCTCTTAAACGTTTCGGGTCGAGTTTATGAACTATATGAACTTCAGAAAATCCAATGGCAGTATTCAATATATATTCTATACTGACAGCTTTTCCACGGCCAACATTATAAACCTTTCCGGAAACTCCCTTTTCACCAAGTAATCTATAAGCTCTTACTATATCTTTTACATCGGTAAAATCTCTTTTAGCAGAAAGATTCCCTGTATATATTTCAGGTGATTTAAGTTTCAGTTCAATTTCGGCGATTTGTTTGCAGAAATCCGATATAACAAACGTTTCAGCTTGTCCTGCCCCCGAATGATTAAATGCCCTTACCATTATAATATCCTTATTATAGGCTCTGTGATATACCTTGCCAATCATTTCGGCACATACTTTTGAAACAGCATATATATTTGCCGGATTAAGTCTTTCCGATTCTTTTATAGGACAAGCGTTTTCACGCAAAAAACCATATTCTTCCCCTGAACCTATGAGAATAAGTCTGGAATTTTCCGGCATTGATTCAATAACATTTATGCAGCCGATTATATTTATTTCAGCAGTAAGCTGTGGCTTTTTCCATGAAAGTGCAACAGAACTCTGTGCCGAAAGATGATATATTATATCAGGTTTAACTTGGCTGATAATTTTTTCAACATTATTTTTATCCAGAACATCAAGTATATATTCAGAACATTCATATTTTATAGTTTCAGATGAAAGATGTGTAGCATGAACTTCATATCCGTTGTCAAGCAATTCTTTTATCAGATAGCCACCTGCAAATCCTCCTGCCCCTATTATCAAAGCTTTCATTTATTCACCTCATCAGTCATTATTCCGCAAAGTTTCTTAATAATATCATCTTCATTGAAATGTTTCAATACACGCTCACGTGCCGAATTACCAAAATTTTCACGTAAAGTTTTATTTTCACAAAAAAGATTTATAGCATTGGCAAGTTGTGAAGAATTGCCAGCCTGAACAGTAATACCTGTTTTTCCATGGATACTTACATAAGGGACTCCGGATTGAAGATTTGTATTTATAACAGGTTTCCCATAAATCATAGCCTCAAGCTGTACTATTCCGAACGCCTCACTACGTGCCACTGATGGCAATACAAACATATCACAATCGGCATAAGCCTGTTTTAATTGTTCGTCTGAAAGAAACCCTAAAAAATGAACTTTTTCTGACAGTCCATATCTGATAACCATTTCTTTAAGCTTTTCTTCAAGAATACCTGTTCCGGCAATAAACAGTTCACATTTATTATTGACCCTTCTGAACGACTTTATAAGCACATCAACACCTTTATAATACACAAGTCGTCCGGTAAAAAATACTTTTATACTGTCGGAACTGAAAGAACATTCCGAAAGAAAATGTTTTTCAGGAATATTCAGATAATCTTCTGACTTTATACCATATGGAAGTATATAACATTTGTCACGATATTCACCGAGCCATTCAGAACCGTTAATATGTCCCTCCGTCGCTACCAAAACACAGTCCGCACGATTAAGAAGATATTTAAGGAATGGTTTATATAATACAAGAAGTTTTTTTTGTTTTACTATATCACTATGCCATGAAACTATAACTTTACCTTTATATCCTGACAGAAGTAAAGCAAAATCAGCAAGCGGAAAAGGCACGTGTATATGAATTATATCCGCATTTTTTGACATTTTACGGAAAAGTTCCATAAAAGACAATGAAAGCGGACACGAAAAATATGTCCCCAGACTTCCGGCACGTGTAAGTTTAACATTATTTATACTTTCGCTATAAGTTTTTCCGAAATTGTCACGGCAAACAAGTGTACGAACCTCAAAGTTGTTTTTCTGAAGTTCTTCAGAATATTGTTTTACAAGGGTTTCAATACCTCCTGTATGCGGAAAATATGCTTTATTTACTTCAAGTATACGGATTTTTTTATTCATCTGCAAGCTCCTTGTATACAGAATACAATTTTTCAGCAGAGCGTTCCCAAGTAAACAATTTTGAACGTTCCAGACCAAGTTTGCTTAAATTACTTCGTAAATCAGGATTCTTATAAAGACGGTAAAGACCTCTGGCTATACTTTTCACAGAATAAGCATCACATATAACGGCACAGTTACCTACCACCTCCGGAATTGAAGCCTCTCCGGAAGTAAGTACAGGTACTCCACAAGCCATAGCCTCAAGCGGGGGAATTCCGAAACCCTCATACAATGACGGAAAAACAAATGCCATTGCACCACACATTAAAGGTGTCATATCTTCAGACGGAACATACTTTGTAAAGATAACTTTTTTTTCAAGGTCAAGTTTTTTTACAAGTTTATAGATATCATCACATAACCAGCCCTTTGCACCCGCAAGAACTAATTTCGGTGAATTTTCCACGTGTTTCGTAAAAGCTTTATAAGCCTTTATTAATCTTACTAAATTTTTACGTGGTTCAATAGTTCCGACATACAGAAAGTAGTCATCATTTATTCCGAGTGATTTTTTTACTCTTGATATTTCTGAAAGATTGTCACATGGTTTAAATCTGTCGCAATCGACACCACATGGAACTACACGTATTTTTCGTGAATATTCCGGAAAATATTTAACTATCTCAGATTTTGAAAATTCTGAATCAGTAATTATAATATCAGCACGTTTCATAGATTTATTCAAACCCGTTTCAAGCATAAAACGTGTACGTCCCCTTACGGTTTCCGGAAAAGCTTTATAGACCATGTCATGAATTGTAACTACTTTTTTTCCATGAACAAACGGAGGCACTATATAATTAAAAAAATGTGTAATATCAGATTTCTTTCCAAAAAAGGCAGAATACGGAAAAGGTAAGAAAGTTGATACACCTCTGTAAATGTATCCTGAAAAATCCGAATAATTAAGTTTTATATTGTTTCCGGCAAACTTTTCAGCTTGTTGAATACGTGAACTTTTACCACTTGTAAAGAAACTGTATTCATAATTATTCTGTGGAAAAAGCCTTGCAACAGCCTGTGTCTGACCTATTTCACACCAACCTATACCAGTTATTTTGTCAGAAATTATCGGCACTGCATCAAATGTAATATTCAATAGTTTCTCCTTTCAGATTTTTCAGGAAAATCATATTATTTATTGGATTTTATTAAATCCATATCATTTTTAACCATTCTTTCTACAAGTTCAGAGAATGAAATTTCACGTTTCCAGCCCAGAACTGTTTCAGCCTTAGCAGGATTTCCGAGGAGGATATCCACTTCTGCCGGTCTGAAGAATTTTTTATTTACTTTGACAACTGTTTTACCATTTGCTTTATTTATACCAATTTCATCAATTCCATGACCATGCCATTCAATTTCAATGCCTGCATGACGGAATGCTGTTTCTGCAAATTCACGTACTGTACGGGTTTCGTTTGTAGCAATAACATAATCGTCAGGATTATCCTGCTGTAACATGAGCCACATAGCTCTTACATAGTCTTTTGAATGTCCCCAGTCACGTTTTGAATCAAGGTTGCCGAGTTCTACACAATCCCTTAAACCAAGACTTATTTCAACTGCCGATTTAGTTATTTTTCTTGTTACAAACTCTACTCCACGTCTTTCACTTTCATGATTGAATAAAATTCCCGAGCAAGCAAAAAGCCCATAACTTTCACGATAATTCTTTGTAATCCAATGACCGTAAAGTTTAGCCACACCATACGGACTGCGTGGATAAAAAGGAGTTTTTTCGGTTTGTGGAATCTCCTGCACAAGTCCGAACATTTCGGAAGTTGATGCCTGATAAAATTTAGCTTCAGGCTTAACAATACGGATAGCCTCAAGCATATTTGTAACGCCCAAAGCATCTATTTCAGCGGTACTTAAAGGAGTATCCCAGCTTGTTGCAACAAACGACTGTGCTGCAAGATTATAAACTTCATCAGCCTGCGAAATCTTCATAGCAGAAATAAGTGATACAGGGTCAGTCATATCAGCATAAATAAGATTTACTTTATCTTTAAGATGTCCTATATTGCCATAATCAACGGTAGCTTTTCTTCTCCATATTCCATAAACGTTATAGCCCTTTTCAAGAAGAAGTTCAGCAAGATAAGAACCGTCTTGTCCTGTAATACCTGTAATAAGTGCATTTTTCATAATTTTAAATCTCCTTTATATAAGTTCTGTTCTTGAATTTTCTTTAAGATGCTCTATAATTTTCTTTATATCCTGAGTATTATTCTTTGAACAAACAAGAACAGCATCATCTGTATCAACTATAATTACGTCTTTTATCCCAATTGTGGCAATAAGACGTTTCCCACCACAGACAGTGATATTATTGCAGTTTTCTGAAACAACATCTCCTTCTGTATAATTCTGATGTTCATCAGTCTGATTTATCCTTTCAACAGCAAGCCAGTTTCCGACATCGTCCCAACCAAAGTTTCCGGCTACAATATATATATCTGAAGCTTTTTCCATAATTCCGAAATCAATGGATTCAGAAACAAATTTATTATATTCTGTTTTTAATATCTGTTCAAAGTTTTCAGTTCCAAAAGCATTTCCAATTTTCTTTGCACCTTCATAAACATCGGGCATATATTTCTTGAAACGTTCTTCAATTGATGAAGCTTTCCATATAAACATACCACTATTCCAAAGATAGTCACCAGACGACAAATATTTTTCAGCTGTGCATAAATCTGGTTTTTCAACGAAACGATTTACTTTATATGCATCTCCGGACTTTTCGCCCAAATTTATATATCCATAACCTGTTTCCGGATAAGTTGGAGTTATTCCTATTGTTACAAGATTATTTTTTTCTGTTGCTGTTGCAATAGCACTACAAAGAGTTCTTGTATAAGCGGATTCATCTTTTATAAGATGGTCAGCCGGTAAAACCATCATAACAGCATCATCATACTTTTTCCTGATAATCTCCGTCGCAAATGCTATACATGGAGCAGTATTTTTCCTGTAAGGTTCTGAAAGAATATTTTCTTCCGGAACATCGGGAAGTTGTTCCATAACAATTTTTTTATAACATTCATTTGTAACTATAAATATATCTTTCTGTTCTACCAGTGAACCTATACGTTTAACGGTTTTCTGAATCATAGTTTCACCGTCATGGGTAAGCGACAAAAACTGCTTAGGGTGATTTTCTCTGCTCTTAGGCCAAAAACGTTCACCTTTACCTCCTGCCATAATGACTGCTGTAATTTTCATTGAGTATCTCCTTTTTTATCTGTATAAAATTTATATTATATCCGAAATATCCGGATTATATATCATTTTTGTCCTCTGAATTATTTTGTTCTGACGGAATAATCTCCTGAACTTCCGCATTATTCTTCGGAGGAAAAATCATAATTTTTAATGTCATTAAAATTATCTGCAAATCCATGCGAAAAGAATAATTTTCTATATACATCAAATCCATTTTAAGTTTATCATATGGTGAAGTATCATATACTCCGGTAACTTGTGCATAACCAGTAAGTCCTGCTTTTACTTTCAAACGAAATTCAAATTCAGGCATTTGTTTTTTATATAGTTCAGTAAGTTCAGGGCGTTCAGGACGTGGCCCTACGACTGACATATCTCCTTTTAAGATATTAACCAGCTGAGGCAGTTCATCTATGCGGAATTTACGTAAAATATTTCCAACAGGAGTTATACGGCTGTCGTGTTCTGAAGCAAGTTTTATACCATCTTTTTCTGCATTAGCGACCATACTCCGGAACTTATATACATAAAATTCCTTACCGTTAACTGTAAGACGTTTTTGTTTATAAAATACAGAACCACCATCACATAATTTTACGGCGATTGCAGAAACAGCCATTAAAGGTGATGCCAATATAATAGCTGTTATGGAAAACACTATATCAAATAATCTTTTAGCAATCTGTTGTTCAGATGTAAGACCGTAATTCCTGCACAAAAGCAATGGCGTATCAAACAGTCTTATATCATCACCGCCTCTTATTATTATATCAGAAACTTTAGGAGCAATATATGCACGTATTGACCTTTCAAAACAGAATTTAAGATATTTATTACGCTGTTCGTCCGGAATATCACATATAATTACCCCTTCATATTTAAGAATAAGTTCCTGAACTTTTTCCGGCTTTTCTGAAACACTCACTGATTCGCAAATCATATACTTGTCGACCCGCTGGCTCATCTTAAGGACAAGTGATACAGCCTGTTTACTTCCATAGAGTATAATAAGTTTTCGTGGCGGATATATGAGAAAGTAAATTTTACCGCTTAAAACTGTCCATATAGCTATAATTCCAAAGTCTGTAAAAGTAAGGTTAATCATTGGAACAACTGCCATAAAATGACGTCCTATAAGACTTATCATAAAATATGAAACAATATTTACACATAAAATTGAAATAATCTGAGAATATAATATATCAGTTTTTTTAAGATAACCAAGTTTAAATCCACCATATGCCTTAAAAAACAGTATAATCAATATGCAATATATTCCTATCAAAACCCAGTTTCCACGGCGATAAAAAGGCAATACAATATTTTCACTATAACTGTTATACCATACTGCACCAAAAAGTCCGGTAAGTATGCATAGCAGAAGAACCGCTGATATAAATGAAACAAATCTTTTGTAGCGTTCCTTTTTATTTGTCATAATTATAATACCGGCTTTAATAACCGGAAACTCCTTTATTTTTTACTATAGGTCATTATAACAGATACAAAACAATGTGTCAATAGAATATGACATACTTTACAATAATTCTCCTGTATTTATGACATTATGCACAAAAAATATATCCAGAAATATTCATACAAATATTGTAATTATTATTCATAAATTTAACCTTCCTGAATAATTTTGTCGTAGCTTAACAGCATTTTATCGGAAATTTTATGAAATCTGAAATAAATTATTTTTCTTCAATTGACAAGACAAAACTTTTATGATATACTAAAACCAATGCAAATATGACAACATAAATTATTATAAAGTTTTTGTGGGAAAGCAATTTCCCTTATTAAATAAAAAAGGAGTCTTTTCTATGAAGATGAAGAAGTTTATTACAGCTATGGCTGTGACAGCAGTTTCAGCTATATCAATGACGGCTATGACAATTTCAGCATATGCAGCAGAAATAAATCTTGCATATACAAAATCTGATAACGCTCTCACTACCAGCGATGATACAAACGAAATAAGAGTTAATATCTGCAATACATGGAGCGGTAATAACATTAAAGATATTGACACTGATACACCAGTAAGCGAAAAAATCGTTGTTAACTTTACTGTTGACGGAATAG
Source organism: uncultured Alistipes sp. (assembly GCA_964616595.1). GTDB lineage: Bacteria > Bacillota > Clostridia > Oscillospirales > Ruminococcaceae > Ruminococcus. Next base: position 5,838 of record CAZTUV010000012.1, on the reverse strand, counting down.
GCACAAAAAATGAAAACAGCTCTTCCGAAAATCTTTGTGCTTATCTCATAGGAAGTATCGGAACAAACAGTGCATGGAGTGCTGATGAAAGTGGAAATGAAACAGTTTCAATAAATGGTGACGGCGATTATACTGTTACATGGACTCTTGAAGAAGATTCAGAAACTATTGATAATCTTATCCTTCAAACTAATATTAAACCTGATGATGGTAAAACACTTAAAGAAAGTGGCATTAATATTTCTATAAACTACATATCTACTATTGGTGATGAATCTTCTGTTACTACTACAACAACTACTACTGAAACTACTACAACTGCTACATCAACTACTACAACAACTACATCAGCAGTTATTTCAAGTACCCCTGCTAATACAGGTGATGCAGGTGTTGGTTCTGCTGTTGCCGGATTAGCACTTGCTGGTGCAACAATTGCCATTTCTAAGAAAAAGAAAAAATAATATATTAATTGTACATAATATGCCCTCTGTTTTTTCAGCGGGCTTTTTGTAACGTAAATACAATTAATTCTTTTTCATAGCAAAAAAATTGTATCTTATTACTTGATTTGTCATTGACAAATTTATAATTATATGATAAAATATAATTAATCTATTTTAAGGAGGTTTTTCTATCATGCCAGAAAATAAATATGCAGGTACTAAAACAGAACAAAATTTAAGAGATGCTTTTGCCGGTGAATCTCAGGCAAGAAATAAATACACTTATTTCGCATCAGTAGCTAAAAAAGCAGGCTATGAACAAATTGCAGAAATCTTCCAGCATACAGCCGACAACGAAAAAGAACA